>NZ_JAAIUN010000119.1:0-358 GCF_013317245.1 Blautia sp. MSK.20.85 | reverse complement strand
GTAATATGCCGAAAATCCTCTGCATCCAGATATTCCTGTACATCCAGTCCACACCGGTTTAGTAATACATACCAGACACTATTGGTCATCAGTTCCCGAAATTCGACTTCCTGATTCTGTTCGTCCAGTTCTTCCAGAAATGTCCCTGTTACGTCAAGTCTCAGTTCTTCCAATGCATCAGGAAGCCATTCCTGCATACTCTCCTTCGCTGCCTGATGCAGGCTTTCAGCAAGTCCTCCTTCCGTATCTTCCAGTGATAATTGCTCCTGCAGATAATCTGCCACCAGCTGTTCTCCTTCCACCGGAAGATTCCATAACTGAGGATCCTTTCCAAGATTCCGCACTTTATAAGTGTCCT
>NZ_JAAIUN010000118.1:0-360 GCF_013317245.1 Blautia sp. MSK.20.85 | reverse complement strand
AACCTTTACTTTCTGACGGGCATTCTGCCATTTCTCATCATAAGTGATGACTGGTGTGTCCTGATCACGGTAGGAAAGGTCAACATATCTCGGCTCTTTGTCCAGCACATAACCGTGAGCTGTTTTTACTTCCTTCACATAGTATTTTCCAGCCGGGAGATCTCCCATCTGTGCAATACCATTGGAATCTGTGGTAATGGTTCCTACTTTTTCATCTGCTTTGAAATAATCTTCACTGACACCATCTGCCGCTTTGATATCTTCCGCAGCAAATACATCGAAAGCCACATCTGAAAGGCTTCCGGTTACATACTCAAAAAGATGCTCCACGGTACCTTTTACATGATCCAAAAGTGTCAC
>NZ_JAAIUN010000025.1:0-53963 GCF_013317245.1 Blautia sp. MSK.20.85 | reverse complement strand
TGTTACTAATCGGGTGAGGGCTTGACCAAGAAACGCAGGTTAAGAATTGATTCAAAGAGTTTGATTAACGATCAACAGGCATGTATGTAGTTTTTAAGGTACAAACCTTAAAATGGCCCAGTGGCTCAGTTGGTTAGAGCGCCGCCCTGTCACGGCGGAGGTCGAGAGTTCGAGTCTCTTCTGGGTCGTTACAGCTTAGCTGTAATGAATTAAATATGGGATCTTAGCTCAGCTGGGAGAGCATCTGCCTTACAAGCAGAGGGTCATAGGTTCGAGCCCTATAGGTCCCATAGATTATGGATGGATTCCCGAGTGGCCAAAGGGGGCAGACTGTAAATCTGTTGGCACCGCCTTCGAAGGTTCGAATCCTTCTCCATCCACTTAAATGCCGATGTGGCTCAATTGGCAGAGCAGCTGATTTGTAATCAGCAGGTTATCGGTTCGAGTCCGATCATCGGCTTTTAACATTTAATAACGCGGGGTGGAGCAGTCTGGAAGCTCGTCGGGCTCATAACCCGAAGGTCATAGGTTCAAATCCTGTCCCCGCTACTTATGCCCAGATAGCTCAGTTGGTAGAGCAGAGGACTGAAAATCCTCGTGTCGCTGGTTCGATTCCGGCTCTGGGCATGTTTTAATGCTAGGTTCTTCGAACGGCTGGTTAGAAAAAGCCTGAGCATGTTTTAATGCTAGGTCTTGCGAACGGCTGGTTAGAAAAAGCCTGAGCATGTTTTAATGCTAAACCAAGCATACAATTTAATATGGGGTATTAGCTCAGTCGGTAGAGCACTTGACTTTTAATCAAGTTGTCCGGGGTTCGAATCCCCGATGCCTCACTACTTTTTAAGAGCACTGTCAAAATGACAGTGCTTTTTTCGTATCAAAAATACATCACGGCTATCCTACACATTGTATGAAAAGAAGCGTGAAAACTCCACGCTATAGAGTATGTAGATTGTAAAAAGTATCTGCTACAATAAAGACAGTTAGAAAACTACAGCATGTTTCGGGGGATTCATGGACTGTACGTTTTGTCGGAAAGAAAACTTCAGGAGGTGTAGCAAATGATTATTATTGGCGAAAAGATCAATGGTTCGATTCCTTCCGTGGCAGAAGCAATCGCCAACAGAGACGCTGAATTTATCAAGGATCGTGCAAGAAAACAGGCAGAAGCGAATGCAACGTTTATTGACTGTTGTGCATCTGTTCCGGAAGAACAGGAAGTTGAAACTCTGAAATGGATGATCGACTGTATCCAGGAAGTAACAGATCTTCCAATTTCTGTAGACAGCCCCAGTGCAGATGTTCTGGCGCAGGCGTATAAATTCTGTAAAAGACCGGGACTTTTTAATTCTGTATCTGGTGAGGGAGATAAGATTGATAAGATCTTTCCAATTATGGCGCAGGAGGAAAATAAGGACTGGCAGGTTATTGCACTGTTAAGTGATGACAGTGGAATTCCGAAGAACGCAGCGGACAGACTTCGTGTATTCGATAAGATCATGGCAAAAGCCAAAGAGTACGGAATTTCGCCATCCAGGATCCACATTGACCCGCTGGTAGAGATGCTTTGTACATCTGAGAATGGAATTGAGACAAATATTGAAGTTATTTCTACTGTTCGTGAAAAATATCCTTCTATTCATATCACAGCGGCGATCAGTAATATTTCATTCAATCTTCCGGTTCGTAAGCTGATCAATCTTGGCTTTGTGGTACTGGCTATGAACGCCGGACTGGACAGTGGAATCCTTGATCCTACAAACAGAGATATGCTTGGACTGATCTATGCGACAGAAGCTCTTCTTGGAGAAGATGACTACTGTATGGAATATATCGGGGCATACAGAGAAGGTCTTATCGGACCAGTAAAAAAATAAAAAATGAACTTAAGGCAGTTTTGTCAGATTGCGGAGTCTGTCAGAAAATGCCTGAGGAACATACCGAAAATACAGTCAGGTACGGAAACAGACTGTATTTGGAAAAAAGACAAATGAGTGCAAATTAATTTCAGGAGGTAAAATCTTATGAGTAAAATGGATGAAGTTTTTGATCTGGTAGTGAGAGGAAAATCCAAACTGATCGCAGCAGCAGTACAGGAAGCCCTGGATGAGGGAAATGCAGCACCAGATGTTCTTGACAATATGATCAAGGCAATGGGCGTTGTTGGTGAGAAATTCAAAAATAATGAGATCTTTGTTCCGGAGATGCTGGTAGCAGCGAGAGCTATGAAAAAAGGTGTAGATGTTCTGAAACCACATCTTGCAGGTGGAAGCGCTGGTGTAGCAGGAAAGATGATCATTGGAACTGTAGCAGGAGATCTTCATGATATCGGTAAAAACCTGGTTGCAATGATGATTGAAAGTGCCGGCTTTGAGGTAATTGATCTTGGTGTTGATGTTCCGGTAGAGAAATTTATTGAAGCAGTTCGTGAGAATCCGGATGTTAAAGTAGTAGGTGTTTCCGCACTTCTGACAACAACCATGCCGGCTATGAAAGAAACCGTTGAAGCTCTTAATAAAGAAGATTTCCGTAAAGATATCAAGATCATGGTTGGTGGAGCTCCGATCACTCCGGAATTTGCAGAAGAGATCGGTGCAGATGCTTATACAGCAGATGCAGCTTCCGCAGCGCAGGTTGCAAAATCACTTGCCGCATAAAGTAAACAGGCAAAAAAGCGGGTATTTGCAATCCGCTTGCTTAAGGAGAAACTTGTTTGGGCAGGAATCTCCGGTATAATAGCAGATTAAGATCCGCAGAAACTAGAAAGATACGATAGTTTCTGCGGATTTTTTTCTAAGACTGTATTTGTAAGATGACAGGGGGTGGCAGATTTGAATACATACAGGGTGTTTTTTATAAAAGAAAAAACAGAAGTCACGGTGAAGGAAGGAACTACGGTACTGGAGGCTGAGCGAATCGCAGGTTTATCCCCGGATGCACCATGTGGAGGAGCCGGAAAATGTGGAAAATGCATGGTAAAAATAAACGGAGCTGTGGAAAAAGCTTGTCAGACAAAGATAACTACAGATATTGAAGTAGAAGCGATTGAGAAAAAATCTGAACACAGAATCCTTGTAAAGGGAACAGAGAGAGCCGTGACTTTTTCACCGGAACTGGAAATTCTGGATATTGAAATCCCGCCATGTACAGTGGGGGAAAACAGTTCAGACTGGACAAGGCTTTGCGAGGCGATAAACAGCCGCCGGAAGAAAGACATCATTTTTCAGCCAAAACTGGAAATACTGCCTGCAATCAGCCGACTGATAAAAGAGAAAAATGGAAAAGCGAGAGCGATTATCAGCGGAGATCAGATCCTGGAGCTGAAAGAACAGGACGACAGACCGGTACTGATGGCAGCTTTTGATATTGGGACAACAACGGTGGCAGGATATCTTCTGGATGGAAAAACAGGAGAGCAGCTGGCAACAGCAAGTGCATTAAATACACAGACAGAATATGGCGCAGATGTGATCATGAGAGCAAATTATTCGCTGGAGCACGGTACAGAAGAACTTTCCACATGTATCCGGGAGCTTTTAAGAAAATTGATCGGTGCACTTTGTGAAGCGGCGAAAAAATCTCCGGAGGATATTTATCAGGTCAGTGTTGTGGGAAATACCTGCATGCATCATCTTTTCCTGGGAATTGTACCGGATTCTCTGGTTCATGCACCGTATAATCCGGCCATCAGTCAGGGGCTGATGTTTCCGGCAGAAAAATTCCATCTTGGTATTCACCCGGGAGGACAGTTGGTAGCTTTACCTGTTATTGCAGGTTTTGTGGGGGCAGATACTGTAGCATGTCTTCTGGCTGTGAATCTTGAAGAAGAGAAAAAGATGACGCTGATGATCGACATTGGAACAAACGGAGAAATTGTTCTTGGAAATGAGAAACGCCGTATTGCATGTTCTACTGCGGCAGGGCCGGCTTTTGAGGGAGCTAAGATTGCCTGTGGAATGCGGGGCGCAGATGGAGCGATCGAACATGCACATCTGGTGGATGGAAAACTGGAATGTAAGGTAATCGGCGGAGGCAGACCAACGGGAATCTGCGGTTCCGGTCTGATCGATATCATAGCATGTCTTCTGGATGCGGGGGTGATCGATGAAAGCGGAAAGCTGCTGGAAAATCCGCGGGTGGTTCAGATCGATGAAAACACAAAGAAAGCATATCTTCTGGCTGATCCGTTGGAATCCGGGGATGGAAAACCGGTATATTTAAGCCAGAAAGATATTCGGGAAGTACAGCTGGCGAAAGGGGCCATTGCTGCAGGAATTGCTCTTCTGGCAGAACAGATGGGGATTACTCTGGAACAGGTGGAGCAGGTTTATATAGCAGGAGCTTTTGGAAATTATATGGACCCGGCGGGAGCATGCAGGATCGGAATGCTTCCCGGGGTTCTGAAGGATCGGATCATTCCGGTTGGAAATGCGGCCGGTGAAGGCGCAAAGCTTGCACTTCTGAATAAAGAAGAACTGAAACGGGCAGAGCGGCTTGCACGTCATACGGAATTTCTGGAGCTTGCGGCATTACCTGAATTCCAGGATCAGTTTGTAGATGAACTGGAATTTCCTGAGATATAAAATCCACCAGAACTGAAACTGAATCGAAAAGCATGGGGAGGAAAACATTATGGAGCTGGAAGAATTAAAAAATATTGGAAACAGCATAGGATTTTTTAAAGTAGAAGAACTGAATATAGATAAGATTAAACTTCTTCCGGAGGTGCGCCAGATGTGCAGCACGGATAAATGCCATATGTACGGACGCAACTGGAGTTGCCCGCCTGCCTGTGGAACACTGGAAGAATGTGCGGCAGATATTTCCGGTTATAAAAAAGGAATCATTGTACAGACAAAAGGGGAACTGGAAGATGAATTTGACGGAGAGGGAATGATGGAGACGGAAGCACTTCATAAAGAACATTTTGTAAAGATGCATGACCAGCTGAAAAAATTTTTCCCCAAACTTCTTTCCCTTGGGGCCGGATGTTGCACCAGATGTGCGAAATGCAGCTATCCGGATGCCCCCTGCCGTTTTCCGGAGAAACGTTTTTCATCAATGGAAGCATATGGAATGCTGGTAACACAGGTCTGTCAGGACAGCGGGATTGAATATTATTACGGACCTGGAACAATCACTTATACCAGCTGCTTTTTCCTGGAATAAAAGTCTTTATGAGGAGAAAGTCCCAACCGGCCAGCAGTTCTGTCATATGCAGAAAAAATTTCCGGTTCTATTTCTGCGAAAGCTTTACATAGGATTTTGGTAGCTGTATAGCTGTGGGAAACGCGCATTCCCGGTTCTGTACATTGCAGGAATCTGCGGTGGATGGAATGAAATCAGTGATCAGAAACCTGAGAACAAAGTCTTTTTTGGAAAGGCGGGATTTTATGGTATATGAAAGGCTGGGAATTAAAAAAGTATGGGATGGAAAGAAAGAATACTGTTCTGAGAAAAATCCGGAGAAAAAAGAAGGAAAATCAGGCAGATATACGGAAATATTGCAGATTTTTCATATGACGGTAATGATCCTGGGAATCTTTATGGAAAAAATCTCCCGTGTACAGGCTATGGGAGGAAAACGGGCAGGGATCTTTGCAGCGTATGCAGCAGCTGGCAAAGGAAGCTGGATATGCAGAAACAAAGTGCGTTATATCGTGAATAAGAACGGAAGCGGACATGCAGTGGCGGCAGTTGCAGGCGGAAATAATGGGATGGGAAGAAGGGCCGGAGAATCAGGATTTTACCCCAGACAGGCTAGATCTCCCGGAAAACGAACTGCAGGAAATAAATACCGGGACAGGCGGCTGCTTATAGACTTCCCGGAAATATCAACAGTCCCGGAGGTTCAAAAAAGAAATGGCTGTTATGCGTATCGGGGTTGCGAAAAGCAATAAACAGTAGATGGAGATTTTATAAAAAATGCACCGTGATCGAGCAGATCTCGCTATTTGTGGCAGTACGCATATTCGGGCCCCATATGCCTGCGCCGGAGGTAACGATGTTGTGCATGGTTCCTTTTTTCAGGTAACCGCAGGAATTTTCCCAGACCAGGCCGGTGATGATGTTCAGAGGGAACAGCTGGCCGTCATGAGTATGACCACAGAGATCAAGGTCTGCGCCTGCGGCTGCCACTTCATTCAACTGACCAGGCTGATGATCTATAAAAATAATGGGGAGTGTTTTGTCAAGGGAGGCTGTAAGCTGGTCAGGTTCCTTCCGTGTGTCGGACATTTTGCGGCAGCGGGACGGATCTTTGCGGCCTGTCAGATAGAACCGGTCATCAATGAGAAGCGTTTCATCATTGAGTAGCCGGATATTGGCGGATTTCAGAAAATCCCACATTCTGGGATCGTCATAATCTTCTTTCGCATTACGGAAAGTAAAACCGGCCAGAATCGGTTCGCTGAGATCATGGTTGCCCCAGCAGGCATAAACTCCGTATCTGGATTTCAGCGAACGAAGAATGGCCGCCGTTTTTTGGGGATCTTTGATCCCCTCATATTCGTTGTCAAAAATATCACCGGCAATGCAGATCAGATCCGGATCTTCGGCGTTGATCTTTTTTACAAGAAGTTCGGCATGTTTTTCCCCGATGCTGTATCCGAAATGAATATCTGCAAGCAGGACGATTTTCAGAGAATCCATTCCCTTCACCTGCTTGTCTACTTTCACATCATAAGTTTTTGTCTTAATATTCCACTGGTTTAAAATTCCATAGAGACTGATACCAATGATCAGAAGTGTACAGACTACGCCCGTGATCACGAAGGCTTTCCGGGAGTACAGCCAGGCCGGGTGAAGCGTGTGCTTCAGGATCAGTCTGCAGAGATCAGTAGTTACGATCACGATCAGGATGTAAAGAAACGTTCCCTGAAAATAATTGGCTGTATTTTTCAGGAAACGATGGATTTCAGGCGGCTTCCGGATAAGAAAACAGGTCAGAAGAGAAGTGGACAGAAAAATATAAACACCCACAAAACATACCCGTAACGCAAAGGTCTGGAAAAAATGGGTGCAGGCACCCATCCACAGGATCATCCAGCGGACGATATAAATATTGATGAGGATATATAGTGGTGCGAGAAAGATGGCAAGCATGATATGAGATACCTCCATAAAAAATTTCAGTTAAATATTTTATCCGCCTGATCAGAGAATTTAACCAAATCAAGTAAGTCCCCTGCGGGGTTGCGAAAAGCAATAAGCAGTGGGTGGGGACTTGCTTGTATCAGGAAGAGCGTAAGCTCCTCCTGATAAACTGCGGAGCAGTTATTTGGTGTAGAGCTACGTAGCGAAGCGGATTGCGAATATTCGCTTGAATGGATGGTGAGTAAGGTCTGATCACTGCAGATCCCCTTCGAATTGATATAGTATACAGCAAATAATAATTTTTTGCAAAAGAACATATATTAGGAAAAAGAACGCTTATGGTGTTTTTATGAAAAAATATGCGCTTCTTCGATATTGTCTGGTGTTTCTGGCAATTGTTCTTCCTTATTTTATGGCAGCGGCTTTTCACGGGACGGAGATGGTCCTGGCAGAGAGGAAGCCTGATATGGAAGAATATCTTCCCATCCTTGTTTTTTCACAGATTTCCCCGGATATGAAAAAAGAAACCATAAAAGCGCAGACTGTGATCGCACGGTCGAATATTCAGAGGTGGCTCGAGGAGGGAAAAAATCTTGCGGAGATCCTCTGGGAAAACGAAAATGCAGGAGAAGTCTGGAGATATTTTTTTACAGAAAAAAATCAAATCTATCAGCAGTCAGCGAAAGAGACGGGAGGGCAGGTACTGACATATGAGGGAAAAGTAAAGCTGACACCCTGGCATAAGATCAGCGCGGGGAAAACACGCAGCGGAGCGGAGGCTTTTCATGATGAGGCGTATACATATCTGAAATCAGCAGATAGCAGCGGGGACAAAAAATCTCCGGATTATATGAAAGTTGTGGAAATTCCGGCGGGTCAGTTTTCCGGAGAGCTGAAGATCAAAAAGCGGGATAGTGCCGGTTATGTGACGGAGCTTATGGTTGGGAAAACTCTGGTGGAAGGAGAAAGTTTTGCGGCGGGAATGGGGCTGGAATCGGCGAATTTCAGCTTGCAGAAAAAGAACGATACTTATTATCTGCGGGTGCGTGGCATCGGCCACGGTGTTGGTTTTTCTCAGTTCGGCGGAAATGAGATGGCGAAAAACGGAAGCAATGCGGAGGAGATCCTGAAAAAATATTTTCCGGATATGGAATTAAGAGTTGAGAATCCGGAGAATTAAAGGAAGTCGAGAGGATATTCCTGATTCGATTAAGCAGCAAAAGAAATGTATTATTATGAAAGAAAAATATTCAGAAAGTGAATAGACAGCCATATTCTGGACACTCTATAGATACAGAAATAGTGACTGGAAACGGTAGCAGAGTGAAATGAAGATATCCGCTTTACTGCTTTTTCCGTTGCTGAAAATGAACATATCAGACAGAGGTGGAAAGAATATGAAAAGTAAAATCGTGAGAGGCATTATCAACGGCGGAGTTTTGGCAGCAGTGGCTGCACTTGGAATTACCGTTTATCAGCTGGGGACAAAACCTATTGTAGAAAATTCCCAGGAGGAAAATTCTGTACAGATGGAAGAAGAACTTTCGGATGGGGAAAACGCAGAGGACGCGGCAGTTACCGGAAATGGCTGGGAAGATGTGGCGCAGGATGAGATGACCGATGGAGCAGCCGGAGATGAAACAGGTCTGTCAGGTGCTTCGGAAAATGGGGCAGATGCAGACGGTGTAACCGGAAGTATCCGTGAGACTGCAGGAAGCGGTGCAGCTGAAAATGAGGGAACAGCAGGAACAGACGGTAATACAATGGCAGATGTAAATAATGGGAGTGGTGCAGAGAATAAGAGTGTATCTGCGGCAGCAGGGGCAGAAAGTGCTGGCAATAGTACTGCTGGAATCGGAAATGCAGCAGATAACGCCAACGCCGGAAATGCAGCAAATAACGGAGCAGAGACTTCCTCCGCAGATACAGCCGAAACTTCCGCGGCCGGAATTGCGGCGCAGACCTTGAATTTTACAGAGGATTCCATTATGGAGTGGCCGGTGAGAGGAACGGTTCTTGTGGATTACAACATGAATGAAACCGTATATTATCCGACGTTGGATCAGTATCGGGTCAGCCCGGCTATTTCTCTGCAGGCAGTGGAAGATGCACCAGTGTATGCGGCGGCAGATGGTCAGGTGCTTTCCATTACACAGGATGCCTGCACAGGAACGACTGTGACCATGGAGCTTGGAAATGGCTATCAGGCGGTGTACGGACAGCTGAAGGATCTTACAGTGGCAGAAGGTGACACGGTAAAAGAAGGCGAAGTGATCGGAAATATCAGTGCACCGACCAAATATTATTCTGTGGAAGGCCCGAACCTTTATTTCGCAATGAGAAAAGATGGCACGCCGGTGGATCCGTTTGAGTATCTGGAGTGATGTGGCACGCCTGAGCAACAGGTAAACTGAAACGGCAGGAAGCTGAGACGGCAGAAAAACTGAAACAGCAGATATGATCGATCGGGAATGATCGCTGAAACGGATACAGTAGAATATCCTTTTTAGAGAAATTGGTTATAGCGGAAAACGTTGCAGATGAAAGTAAAACATGCGGGATGCGAGTCACTGGCATCCCGTATACAACAGAATAACTGCGAAACAATAGAAAAGCATCTTTTTTACCGGAAAGAAAACGTGTATAATCTATCTATAAATATCTGTAAAACGACGGAAAATGACAGACTTAACAGGACAGAAGAAGAGGTACATAGGTCATGAATATTAATGAAATAGCCAGACTTGCCGGAGTTTCCAGAGCTACGGTATCCAGATATCTGAACAACGGATATGTAAGCAGTGAAAAAAAAGAAGTCATCCGCAAGGTGATCCAGGAGACCGGATATCAGCCATCCTCCCAGGCACAGACATTGCGGACAAAAAAAACGAGTCTCATCGGTGTTATTCTTCCAAAGATCAATTCCGATACCATAAGCCGTGAGGTGGCGGGGATCAGTGACATTCTCACACGGAGAGGTTACCAGCTGATCCTCGCCAATACCAACAACGATGTGGAAGAAGAGCTGAAATATCTTTCTCTGTTTAAAGAACGCCAGGTGGACGGAGTGGTTTTTATTGCCACCATGTTTACCAGAAAGCATAAACAGATGCTGAAGGATTATAAGGTGCCGATCGTGCTTCTGGGACAGCATCTGGATGGATATCCCTGCATTTATCAGGATGATTATAAGGCAGCTTTTATGGTGACAGAGAAGCTTGCAAAGAAAGGAAAAAAGTTCGCTTACATTGGTGTCACAGATAAAGACGAGGCAGTTGGTGCACGCCGTAAAAAAGGTTTTATGGATGCGCTTCATAAGGGAAAGCTTGAGATCCTTCCGGAGAAGATGAAAACAGGAAGCTTCACCATGGATTCCGGCTATGAGATGGCGAAGGAACTTTTTGAGGAGGATCCATCCATTGATTCTCTGGTATGTGCCACAGATACCATGGCAGTTGGTGCCATGACTTATCTGAAGGAGATCGGACTTCGAATTCCCGATGATGTGCAGATCGCAGGGATCGGTGACGGTGTTCCGGGTAAGATCGTGGAACCGAAGCTTACCACGGTACATTTTTATTATAAGACCAGTGGAATGGAGGCGGCAGCCATGCTGGCGGATCTTATTGAGAACGATACCGGAATCAGCAAGGAAATCAAAATGGGATGTGAACTTGTGGAACGGGAATCTCACAGGTAGCAGAGAATATTCCCGCAGACAGAGGATAAAAATTATAAGTTATTGCGGAACAGGGGCAGATCTTTTGGAAGAAAAAGACCTGCTCTTTTTTGGCGGGTTTATGTGTTATGGCTGGGCAAGCACAGAAAAAGACCAGATTTTTTTGAGATGTCCTGACCGGCTTGTTTGTCTTGCGTATGTTCTTATGGAATATGTACAATTTTGACCGGAGAAATTTGTGAGATGTTGCGGATTTACAAATGAGAAGGCAGTGGTTATAATACAATCAAGATGTGAGAACGATTCCATATTAGAACACATAAAAAACATGAAAAACAAGCAAAGAAATGACTGAAAAACTTATAAATACCAAGGCATTAGGAAAAACAGACATTTTAAAAATAGAAATAAATATGGAATCAATCTCATAAAAGAAACAAAAGGATCAGAAATCATTAACTTCTGGAAAAACAGAAAGAACAGACACAGCTGATCCGAAGAAATCAGTTTTGAAAAAAAAGGGAAAGCAAAAAGAGTCTACTGCCCGCAGGAAGGACAGTAAAAGAAAAGGAGGACGGACATGGATTACAGAAAGACCGCACAGGAAATCTATGATCATGTAGGAAAGAAAGAAAACATCATTTCCGCAGCGCACTGTGCAACAAGACTTCGCCTGGTCATTGCGGATAATGACAAGGCAGACAAGGAATACGTGGAGAACATCGACGGTGTGAAGGGTGTATTCTTCGCACAGGGACAGATGCAGATCATCCTGGGAACAGGCGTTGTAAACAAGGTTTATGACGAGTTCATCCAGATCGCCGGAGTTTCCGAGAGCAGCAAGGAAGAACTGAAACAGGTGGCAGCATCCAAAGCCAATCCGGCACAGAGACTTATTAAGACACTTGGAGATATTTTTGTCCCGATCATCCCGGCTATCGTAGCCAGCGGATTCCTGATGGGAATCATGGAAGCTTTGAACTTCATGGTAAACAACGGCTTCCTGAACATCAACACCAACGGTTCCATTTATGTATTTGCACAGCTTTTCAGTAACACGGCGTACACATTCCTGCCAATCCTCATCGCTTACAGTGGTGCGAAAGTATTCGGTGCCAACCCCTACCTGGGCGCGGTTATCGGTATGATCATGATCCATCCGAATCTGCAGAATGCCTGGACCGTCGCAACAGAAGGCGTACAGGCAACACAGAAAGTATGGTTTGGACTTTACTCCATTGACATGGTTGGATATCAGGGACATGTAATCCCGGTTATCATTGCAGTATGGGTACTGGCACAGATCGAGAAGAGACTTCATAAAGTTGTACCAGCAATGTTCGACCTTTTTGTAACACCACTTGTCAGTGTTTTTGTAACTGGTTATCTTACTCTTTCCATTATCGGACCGATCTTCGTAGCTGTTGAGAACGGACTTCTGGATGGAATCCAGTGGCTCATCGCTCTGCCGTTTGGAATCGGAAGCTTTATCATGGGTGCTTTTTATGCACCGACAGTTGTTGCAGGTGTTCATCACATGTACACCATCATTGACCTTGGACAGATCGCCAAATTCGGCGTTACCTACTGGCTGCCTCTTGCATCTGCAGCCAACGTGGCACAGGGTGGTGCGGCTCTTGCCGTAGGTCTGAAATCAAAGAACCAGAAGATCAAATCCATGGCTGTTCCGTCTGCGTTAAGCGCATGTATGGGAATCACAGAGCCGGCGATCTTTGGTGTAAATCTTCGTTTTGGAAAGCCGTTTATCATGGGCTGCCTCGGCGGTGCATGTGGAGCGCTTTTTGCCTCCATTACAAATCTTGGTGCCACAGGAACAGGTGTTACCGGTATCTTTGGAATCCTGCTGTGCCTGAATAACCCGGTTGCTTATATCATAATGTTTGCCATCGCGTTCGGTGTGGCTTTTGTGCTCACCTGGATGATCGGATATAAGGACGAGGTACAGGAAACAGCTGAAAAAAATATCGAAACAGAGAAAAAAGCAGATGCTCCGGCAGAAATTGCTCAGGAGAAGCCAGCAGAGGAGAAAACATCTGAGACCGGCGCACAGACCCTCTACAGCCCGCTTGAGGGAACCGCGATCCCGCTTTCAGAAGTAAAAGATGCGACTTTTGCATCAGAAGTCCTTGGAAAAGGCATGGCAGTGATTCCGTCCAAAGGTGAGGTAAAAGCACCTTGCGACGCTACCGTTTCTACAATTTTTGACACAAAACACGCAATCGGTCTTGCAACAGAAAGCGGCCTGGAACTGCTGATCCACATCGGCGTTGACACCGTTGAGCTTGGCGGAAAATTCTACACCGCACATGTAAAAGACGGCGACGAAGTGAAAAAAGGCCAGACGCTGATCACATTTGATATGGATGCCATCAAGGCAGCAGGTTACGATGTGACCACACCGCTGATCGTAACCAATACCGATGATTATGAAGAAGTAAAAATGCTTGCAGAAGGAACCGTAAATAACAGTTCTGAAGTACTGGAGGTAAAATAAATGAGTTCTCTGACAAAAGTGCTTGCGGAGGAAGTTCGAAAAATCGAGGAAACGGCAGCAGTGGGAAGGGCAATGCAGACAAACCGTCTGACCCATCACCTGATGCCGCCCACCGGATGGCTCAACGATCCAAACGGATTATGCTGGTATAAAGGAAGATATCACGTGTTTTTCCAGTATTCTCCATTTGAGTCCAACGGTGGACTGAAATTCTGGGGACATTATTCCAGCGAAGATATGATCAGCTGGAGATATGAAGGTGTTCCGCTTCTTCCGGACAGTGTTTATGACTGTCATGGTGTATATTCCGGTTCTGCGATTGCGGAGAAGGATAAGCTTCATCTTTTCTATACAGGAAATATCAAGATGGATGGGGATTATGATTATATTAATAACGGACGGCAGTCCAGCACTCTCCACGTGGAGAGTGAGGACGGCATTCGTTTCGGAGAGAAAAAAGTTGCGATCTCCTGGGAAGATTATCCGGAGAATTATACCTGCCATATCCGCGATCCAAAGGTGTGGAAAGATGGCGAAGGGTATCATATGATCCTGGGTGGACGTCAGAAAGGTGATAAAGGCGCAGCGCTTTTTTATAGATCAGAGGATCTTAAGAACTGGAAATTTGACCACGAGCTTACCACAGAAAATACTTTCGGTTACATGTGGGAGTGCCCGGATTTCTTTTCTCTGGAAGGTCAGGAGGTGCTTTCAGTGTCTCCTCAGGGACTGACCCGTGAGGAATTCCGTTTCCAGAATATTTATCAGTCCGGATACTTTATCCTGAAGGATGGTAAGCCGGAGGAAAAATCCTTCCGGGAGTGGGATTATGGATTTGATTTTTATGCGCCGCAGACTTTTCAGGATGGAAAAGACAGACGGATCATCATCGGCTGGATGGGAATGCCGGATGCAGATGAAGAGTATGTGAATCCTACTGCAGAGAGCGAAGGCTGGCAGCATTGTCTGACGGTTCCAAGGGAAGTTACGTATAAGAACGGAATGCTTTATCAGTATCCGGTGAAAGAACTGAACGGGCTGAGAGAGAATGGGACTTCCATCAGCGGTTCCAGCGTGGAGCTTCCGGTGAACGGACCATTTGATCTGGATATCCAGGTAAAAGGTGACCAGGGCAAGGTAAGTCTTGGGGAAAATCTTTTCCTGGAGTATCAGGGCGGAGATGTGATCTTAACTCTCTCCGAAACAGCCGGTGCCGGACGTAAAGTACGTAAAGCACATGTTCCATCCGGTAAAGTTGAAAGTCTCAGGATCCTTGCGGATACTACAGCTGTGGAGATCTATGTAAATGGCGGAGAAGTGGTTTTTTCCACCAGATATTATCCGGAAACGCAGGCGCAGGCTGTGAAAGTGGAAGCAGCGGATGTTGATGGAAAGATTTATGGGCTGAAGAATTATGTGATGGAGTAGGTCTTCTGCTTCGGAATTTTATCGAATCAACAGCGAAGCAGTTATTCGGAGTAGAGCTGCGTAGCGAATGCGGATTGCGAATATCCGCTTGACTATTCACAGAAATAAAAAATAAACGTATAATAAAGCAGGTGGGAAAATCCGCAGCCGGAATCCCGACCTGCTTTATTTTTTAATATAAGTGAAATACATGAACCGTGCCGGCTGCTTGAGTATAGAAGGACGGCTGCTGAAGAAACGCCGGTGGCTGTCTTTACATAGAAAGATGCTGGTTGACGGGATATTTGCTTTACAGGATGGCAGTTATTCGGTGTAGAGCTACGTAGCGAATGCGGATTGCGAATATCCGCTTGACTGAAGATACACTGGCATATTGGCATTGTATTGCGGGAATTTTTTACAGAAGAGGAGACAAATATGAATTACACGTATATCGTGCAGTGTGCAGACGGCACACTCTACACCGGATGGACAAACTGCCTTGCCAGGCGGATGAAAGCCCATAATGAAGGCAAGGCAGGCGCCAAGTATACACGGGCCAAGAGACCGGTGAAGCTGATGTATTATGAAGGTTTTTCCACAAAGGAAGAAGCCATGAGCCGGGAATACCGGATCAAGCAGCTGACCAGGGAGAAGAAGCTGGAGTTGATGAAGTTTTGAATGGCGAGAAGCATTCCGACACTTCAAGTGACTTCAAAGGTGTGGAGCATTATGCAGCGGAACTGAAAGATAAGGATATGTATGTTCTGCTGAATCTTATTGGTATCTCAGCATAACAACTGAATCAAAGGTATCCCCATTGTCGATCCACTGACAGCTACCATCGTTTTTTGCACAGATATCTTCAATTATGGACAGACCGAATCCATGGTTGGGGATATCTTTTTTTGATGTTTTGTGGTTGAATGGTTGTGCCGGATCTTTGCTGTTTTGCATGTGGACAGTGAGAAAACCGGCGGACATTTTTGAGGTTACAGAGATAAACGGTGCTTCAGAACCGGAAGCGTTGCAGCTTTCGATTCCATTATCCAGCAGGTTAAAAAATATACTGCTCAGTTCCGAAGAGGGAATGTTGGATCTCTCTGGAAGAAGAACTTCGTAGGTAACTTTGATATTTTTCTGCATGGCAAGAAATCTTTTGTCCGCAAGGATGGCATTGATCAGGCTGTCCTGACAGATAGGGTGGAAACGTTCCTTCTGAAAATCATTGGTGATGGCGGGAAGATAGTCCTGGATCTTATCATATTCGTTTGTTTTCAGGTAATTTTGAAGTGTCTCAAGTTTCTGAATGGTAGCCTGCTGAAATGCAAGAGTCTCCTGTTTTCTGGAAACAAACAGCTGCTCCTGTTCTTTCTGTAACTGTTCCTGCTTCTGAAGAGCCTGAAACTTTGCTTCTTCCTGAGCATTTTTGAGCGATCGTCTGGCAAGAAGGTAGATCCTGCGGTAAGTGAGGAACAGAAAAAAGAGGAGCATTATCTGGCAGAACAGAGCATATTCCTGCAGCAGAGCCTCCAGGAAAAGAGATGCCTGAACACAGAAAAGTTCTATAAAAAGAATAACAAAGCCTCGTTTCATAAAGTCCTCTTTTCCGGCGGAAGTTCTGAAAGAATTGTTTTCAGATATGCATCTGCCTCATGATATTTTTTTGCGCGGATCAGATAATTCAGTGAAAAGAGATGGTTTTCCATATCGTGATTCCATTTTCGCACAGATCGATATTCCTGTTCCATATCTTTTGTATATTCCAGCTGTTTCTGAAGAAAGCTCATTTGCTGAATCAACAGTTCGTGTCTTTTTTCTCTGACAGAAATGTTGTGAAAAGCCCTGGCTATGATCAGACAGCAGAGAAGATTTAGAAACCAGTATAAAATGATCAGCCATTTTAACCAGGGAGAATTTTCCCGATATAGCAGTATTCCCATAAAAAGTGAAGACGCCTGTATGGGAAAAAGGAGCTCAGCAATGGTGGTCAGATGAATACTGTGGGAATAATTCCGGATCAGAGGAACCAGTTTTTTAATAAAAAGCAATGCAACGAAGAAATCTATGGTCGCTAAAAAAAGCGTTTCACCGGATGTATAAAGCAAATTATAACGAAATGATTTTTCATGGTGTATAAGAGTGTAGACCGACAGGGTAAACATTACAGCGATATTTTCAGAAACTGCCAGAATACATATTAGGATCAGAAATGTGGAAATCTTTTTTTTCAGAGGATCGGAAAAATAAAAAACTGTCAGGAGAAGAAGTGTCAACTGGATAAGCCAGGAACCCATACTGGGAAACCAATATTTTGACATAAAGGCAGCTGTTATGGGCAACATAAATGAGATAAAAAAACGGATATGGTTTTTTGAAAAAAAGCTCCGGGATGGCGTAAGGATACCAGTGCAAAATCGGACACAGATATAGGAATTTATGAAAGAACTCGGAAGAAGAGCGTATAAAATAAATTTCAGAAACTGTGGCATGAGAGTACCTTCTTTCTTGGAAATGTTATAGGATATCAGAGCAAAATACGAAAGTCAGTCTTTCGGAATCACAGCATCAGCAGAGAAAAAGATTTTTTAACATCTTCATAATGTGCGCGGCTGACAGGAATCTGCTGACCGGTGGTCAAAGTAATTTCTGTATGCTGGAGCCTGGAAACTGCATGAAGGTTCACAAGGAAACTTCTGTGGCAGCACACGAAAAAATCTGGAAGCTGTTGCTGGAGAATATTCAGTTTGTCCCGGACTGTATAAGTTTCAGATTTTGTATAAATAAATGTTTCACGCAGATTACGCTCCAGAAACAGGATATCATTTACCGGAATCCGGTGATGTGATTGCTTGATTTTAACGGTAAGAAAAGGTTCCTTATCTGTCTGAAGATTCTTAAGAGCAGCATCCAGTGCAGCCGGCAGATATTCGTTAAGCCGGTTTTTGTAAATGAAGTAGGTGTGCTTCGTAGAATAGACATCGGAGGCATATTCCAGATACTGACTGATAAAGATCAGCTGTGTCCGTGGATTCTCTCCGTTTATTATCTGGCCAAGTTCAATTCCGGAAACCGTTTCCTCTCCCAGAGAAATATCCAGAAAAACAATATCATAAGGACATCCCATCTCCGGCAGAGAAGTCATAAATTCCTTTCCGGAAAGGAAGGGATGCAGTTCATAAGGTACTTTCAGAATAGTTTCGATATTTTTCTTTATAATCTCCACAAAGATCTCACTGTCTTCGCAGATTGCAATTTTCAACATACGCATACTCCAGAAAATTATTCGGCTGCCCGAGACAGCCGTAGTGTCGTTATATGTCAAATATACATGAAAACAGGTGGAAAGTCCAGTGAGAGGGAAAAAGCAGCGTACACAGACAAAATGTGAAAGTATGTTATATTACACTGGTAATTGTAAAGAACAGAAATAAGAATGAAGTTATTTATTACCACTTTTGGGCTATTTATGCAGAATGGTTGAAGTAAGAAGGTTCAGGATGTTATGATTAATTAATAATAGTCAAGGAAGCACATGCTCATTTTTTAAAGAAGTATGTGCTTTTTTAGTGCAGATTTTGTCGAAATGTTTTAATTGCGTTTTCGCCCATATTGTGCTAATGTAAAGAAAAAGCATTTCATTTCTATTGATCTGTGCGGAACACTTCCGTATCTGTAATTCACCGGCCATTCGGCTTTTACAAAGAAATCTCAATGCTTAAATCACATGATCACGCAGGGAGATTTCCGGAAGCTGTTTTTACTGTAGGATTCTCCCGACTGCCCAAGAAGGAGGATACTACATGGGAGAAAGTAACATCGATGTATTAACTGCAAACCGGATGTATAAATCCCGGATCTTTGCAATGTTGTTCAGCGACAGGAATGAATTGCTGAAACTTTATAACGCAATTAACGGAACCAGTTATGATGACCCGGATCTTCTCCAGGTGAATACGCTGGAGAACGCTGTGTACATGTCCATGCAGAATGACGTTTCATTTATCATTGATATGCGGCTGAACTTGTATGAACATCAGTCAACTTACAGTCCGAATCTGCCAGTCCGGTATCTGCTGTATGTGGCGGATGTGTATTCGGATTATACGAAAGATATGAATCTTTATGGAACGAAAGCTGTGAAACTGCCGACACCGAGGTTTGTGATCTTCTACAACGGCCAGGCAGAACAGCCGGACCGGAAAGAATTGAAATTGTCGGAGCTCTTTTCAATTCCGGATGCAGACCCGTCTCTGGAACTGAAGGCAGTCATGTTAAATATCAATAAAGGTCATAACCGGAAACTGATGGAAACCTGCCGGACCCTCCAGGACTATGCGGAATATACCTTCCGTGTAAGAGAATACGCAGCGGAAATGCCACTGGATCTTGCAGTAGAGCAGGCAATCACAGAATGCATCAGCGAAGGGATACTGGCAGATTTTCTGAGAAAAAACCGAGCGGAGGCGAAGAAAGTGAGCATATATGAGTACGATGAAGAACGGCATATGAGACAGACTCGTGAGGAAGGTATGGAAGAAGGATATGCCAATGGGTTTAGTCAGGGAATTGAACAGGGAATTACGCAGACGGTAATTAATTTACTGAAGTCGGGGCTTTTAACAGACATTCAGATCAGGGAGATAACAGGACTTGATCAGGAGCAATTGGATGAATTGAAGAAGAGATGAAATAAAAATATTGTAAGACTCATCAGTTAATAATGGTGAAAGAAGCACATACTTATTTTACAATTTATTTTGTGAAGAAGTATGTGCTTTTTTATTCAAAAAATCGGTGTATACAGACAAAATGGAACAAATGTGAAAGCATATTATATTACACTGGTAATTGTAAAGGACAGAAATAAAAAAGAAGGAAGTTATTTATTACCACTTTGGGGCTATTTATGTAGAATTGTTGAAGTAAGAAGGTTCAGGATGTTATGATTTAAAAAATATATGATTATAATTCAGATATAGGAAGAGTTATTTGTTTACGGATATATTCATCACAATGACTTATATAATAACAGAGGAAAACAATGAACAGTATATATTTGATCCTGATGATCATAATTGGAGCAACAGGCATCGCACTTATTGGCAGTATATTTTTTTGCTGGATTCCGAGTGCGCATTTCAGAAAAGTTTATCATGTGGGGGTAATTCTGTGTGAGTTTTTATTTCTGAATTTTTTCATTGCCGGATCGATTTTGAGCAGGATTCACAGTGGATTAAGTATGGGAATGTTGTCAGGAGCACTGTTTGGCATTTGCATGAGTATTTTTATCAATTTGAATGAGAATGGAGGCGGATCTGATCAGCTTCAGATTATCCTTACCATTATTACAGCAGTACTTGTGTGCGGACTATCTGTACTGCGACTGAGAATAAGTACAGCATTGAATATTTTTATGGGTTCGTTCGTTATTTTGTTTTTGCTCTTTTGTATGTTTTTGCAGGGAAGAGTACAGTCAGGAATAATGCTGATAATTACGCTGATCTTAGCAATGGGACTGGCAGTCCTGGGATATCTGCAGCATTCTTATGGTTTTATGATCGTGACAGCTGTTTTGGGTGGCTTTATTGCAATGATTGGAGTTTCCAGTATAAGTGCAGATTCGAATCCGGGGTATATTATTCTGACACTTATGACAGAAGCATCTGAAACAGAAAAAATCCTGCTTCTGGCAGGAAGCGTGTTGCTGGCAGTTTGTGGGATCGTGGTTCAGATGCAGTCAGATACCTGGAGAAATCCGGAGGCGGAAACGAAGCAGATATATACACTGATCTCTTATATAAACACATTTCTGGATAATGATAATGTAAGCCTGATCGCCAGTGTACTATCCCTTATTGCGATTCCCTATTGCGGATACATGTTAAAGAATAATATGGGATATATGCTTACAGGAATTGCGTCAGCTGTTTCTGTATTTATCCTGATACAGTGGACAAGAAAACGGGAATATTTGAAAATTATGCTTTTTCAGGTTTTCTATATGGCAGGATATCTGCTGGTGGAATATGCAGTATATAATGGAATGTATGTAAAAGGACAATACCTTGCTGCATTTCTGTATCTCTGGAAATATATGGCTGCCTGGGCTGTACTGTATCTGGAATATGAGATCCTGGGAATCAGGAACCGTTTGTCAATGGTTCTTATCGCCGGATTCTTTTCCAGATATCTTGTACGGATGATCGTTACTGGAAAACCGGAGATCATGATGTTTACCGGTGATATTATATTCTGGTTTGTATCTTTTGTTCTGTATGTGATCGTCTGGTGGAATGAAGACGAAATAAGTACAAATTGAAAAATCCGATCCACAACGCAAGTGGATCGGATTTTTTGTGCCGTATGGAAATATGTGCGATCAGTGGATCCCCATCCCCGCAACAAAGAAATACATCACAACAAAGTGGCATACACTTCCCAGCATAACAAAGATATGGAATACTTCATGGGAACCAAAGTTTTTATGTTTCGCATTGAAGATCGGAAGCTTCAGTGCGTAGATCACACCGCCGATAGTGTAAATAATACCGCCTGCCAGAAGCCATCCGAAACCTGCCCGCGGCAGATTGTGGAAGATCGGTACAAAAGCCAGGACACACAGCCAGCCCATTCCAATATAGATTACGGAGGAAAGCCATTTCGGGCAGTTGATCCAGCAGCCTTTGAGGATCATGCCGATGATGGCAACAGTCCATACCAGTGCACAGAGGATGTAACCGGTGCGGCCGTGAAGGACGATCAGGCATACCGGTGTATAGCTGCCTGCGATCATCACGAAGATCATCATGTGATCCATTTTTTTCAGGCGGCGGTTCACCTTGACGGTGGAATTTACAGAATGGTAAAGAGTGCTTGCCAGATAAAGCAGGATCATGGTGAGGATAAAAACACTCACTGCAAAAACGTGAAGGATATCTGCGCTTCTGGCAGCTTTCACGATCAGCGGAGTAGCTCCGGCCACTGCGAGGAGCATGGCGATTCCATGAGTAATGGCACTTCCAGGGTCTTTTAATTTAAGTTTCATATAAAAAACACCTCCTGTATGATATTCCGCAGGAATCTGTTGTACGGATGCGGAATAGCAGTCAAATAACAATGTAGAAATTGATAAAATAACATGTAGTATTAAAAACTATATAATAAGCATACAAATACTATACCACTATTATTCGAAAATGCAAGCTTTTTTTCGCTGAAAATTTAATCGGGATTTTACAAAGTCTTGCACTGAAATAAACATTGGATAGCTATACTGGTAGCATTGCAGGCAAATTCCAGGCAGATCAGGGGAAAAGCAGATATCGCGGAACAAATGCCGGCGTTACAATAACAGAGCCTGCCGAAAAAGAAAAATATACGGTGGCACAGGAGGAGAAAATGGCAGATACAATATACATGAACAGGGAATTATCCTGGCTGAAATTTAATGAGAGAGTACTTGAGGAAGCTGAGAATCCGGAAAATCCGCTGTGTGAACGTCTCACATTTGCTTCGATCTATCAGAGCAACCTGGATGAATTTTATATGGTACGTGTGGGATCTCTTGTGGATCAGATGCTTCTTGCAAAAGATATCCGTGAAAACAAAACCAATATGACACCAAAGGAACAGTTGGATGCAATCCTTGCAAGAACCAAAAAGCTGAACCGGAAAAGAGATGTGGTCTATGAAGAGATCATGGAAAGCCTGGAAGAATATGGCGTACATATGCTGAATTTCCATAAGATCGAAAAAGAAGACCGCAATTATCTGGAACGTTATTTTGAGGCAGAAGTGGCTCCAGTTATTTCTCCGTCTATCGTCGGAAAAAGGCAGCCGTTTCCATTTCTCCGAAATAAAGAAATCTATGCAGTAGTAGTTCTGGAAACAAAAAAAGGAAAGGAAAAACTGGGTATCATTCCGTGCAGCAGTGCAGGCATCCAGCGCCTCATCCCGGTTCCCGGAAAAACAGGCACTTACATGCTGTCTGAAGAACTGATCCTTCACTTTGTTTCAAAAATCTTCAAAGGCTATCACATCAAGGCAAAATCTCTGCTCCGTATTACCAGAAATGCAGATATTGACGCAGACGCTCTTTACGATGAAGATCTGGATTACCGTGAATTTATGGTAGAGCTGATCAAGGCAAGGAAGAAACTGGCACCGATCCGTCTGGAACTGTCAAGAGAAATGGACGGAGATGTTGTTGAAACACTTTGCGAGTATCTGGAAGTGGACAAGAATTTTGTATTCCGTGGAGATATCCCGCTGGATCTTTCTTTTGTATTCCAGATCCAGGACGGCCTGAGAAAAAGAACAGAGCTTTTTTATGAAAAAAGGATTCCTCAGAAATCACCAATGTTTAACAGCCATGAACCGATCCTTGACCAGATCGCGAAAAAAGACCGTTTTCTTTCCTATCCATATGAGAGTATCAAACCGTTTCTTACAATGCTTCATGAAGCAGCCAATGATGAGGATGTCGTTTCCATCAAGATGACTCTTTACCGTGTAGCGAAACAGAGTAAGGTTGTGGAAGCTCTGATCGAAGCGGCAGAAAATGGAAAAGAAGTGTTCGTTCTGGTGGAGCTGAAGGCACGTTTTGATGAGGAAAACAATATTGGATGGTCCAGACTTCTGGAAGATGCGGGCTGTCATGTGATCTATGGTCTGGATGGTTACAAAGTACATTCCAAACTTTGCCAGATCGTGAAGAAAAAAGACGGAAATGTGGAATATTATACACAGATCGGAACTGGAAACTACAACGAAAAAACAGCCCGTCTGTATACAGACCTTTCTCTGATGACTGCTGATCCGAAGATCGGAACAGAAGCAGCAAGAGTATTTCAGGCACTGGCAATGGGAGAAACGGTTGAAGATATGGAACATCTTCTTGTGGCACCAAAATGTCTCCAGAACAAAGTACTTGCCATGATCGATGAAGAGATCGAACATGCCAAAGTTGGAGAACAGGCATATATCGGGCTGAAAATGAATTCTCTGACAGACAAGCGTATTATGAACAAACTGGTGGAAGCATCCTGCGCGGGAGTACACATTGATATGGTTGTCCGCGGTATCTGCTGTCTGATCCCGGGAGTAAAAGGTCAGACAGAAAACATCCACATTATCAGTATTGTAGGACGTTTTCTGGAGCATTCCCGTATTTACATTTTCGGAACACAGGAGAGGGCAAAGATCTATATTTCATCTGCGGACTTTATGACAAGAAATACTCTTCGCCGTGTGGAAGTTGCAGCTCCTATCGAAGACCCGGATATCCGGATGCAGATCCAGGAAATGTTCGTGACAATGCTCAGTGATAACCGCAAAGCGAGGACCATGAACAATAAGGGAAATTATAAGATCGAACCATCCGATAATGCTCCATTGAACTCCCAGGAAGTATTTCTGGAGCAGGCATATGACAACGCAGCTCCTGTTGTTATGGAGAAATAAGAAAACAGAATATAAAAAGCGGGGTTTTTCTTTGATAATATGTCTGTACTGTGATAAGATAAAAACAGTGTTCCTGCAAATGAGTGCAGGCGGAAGGGAGAATTTATGGCACACAGGAAAGTAGTGCTTTGTCTGTTAGGCGCGACTCTGGCAGCATCCCTGTTCAGTGGATGTTCCGGAAAAAAGTCGGACCCTGTTACAGTTACAGTATGGACATATTATAATGGCGATCAGCTGGATACTTTTAAAGACTTGACAGAGAAATTTAATGACACAGTTGGAAAGAAAGACGGCATCACCGTAGAAACCAAGAGTCTTGGAACCGCAGAAGATCTGGAACAAAATGTCCTTGCTGCAGCGGATGGTGAGGTAGGGGCGTCCGAAGTACCGAATATTTTTTCGGCTTACTCAGATACAGCCTATACCATGGATCAGAAGGACATGCTCGTAGACCTTTCCGGTTATCTTACAGATAAAGAAAAAAGTGAATATGTAGAAGAATATCTGAAAGAGGGAGATTTCTCGGACGACGGAAGTAAAATGTTCTGACGTCCAATCAGGAGCTGTCAGCTTTGCAGGAATATGTCAATGAGGAGGCACAGAACCTTATTGATTCCGGACAGATCCGAATTGAAGATATCGGAAATAATAAAGAATCTTATCTGCCGCTGATGGAAAATATCTGCAGCAAAACCGTCCGGTAAAGAAACTTTCTGATGAGGTAGAAGAGGCACAGAAGAATAACAGCACTTCGCTCCGCTTTTCCGACACGGGAATCCGGGAACTTGACCAGTTTGCCGGAGCAATTACGCAGATGAACCAGGACATGCTTACCATATCTACGAAATTCTTAAGGATCATGGAAATGGCAAGTGTAGAACTTGGAGGTTTTGAAGTTCGATCGGAGAATGAAAGCGTTTATGTAACAGATAACTTTTTTTCTATGCTGGGCAAAAAGGAACTGTCGGAAAAATCAATGACAGGAAAAGATTTTATGGAATTTTTGGATTCCTATAATAAAAGCTGCCATCACACGGTTAGAGGAGATGGTTCCAGAGTTTACAGTGTGATCCATAATAGCGGAGAAATACGATATGTCCGCATGGAGATCAAGACAGAACCGGATCGGCAGATCGGCCTTGTGGAGGATGTTACAAAAGTTACCAGGGAGCGTATGAATATTGAACATGAAAGGGATTATGATACGCTTACAAGACTTTACAACAGGCGGGCATTCCAGAGAGAAAGTGAAAAACTGTTCCGTGAGCATCCGGAGAAACACAACTGCGAAAGCAGTTTTTGCAGTTGATGAAGAGGGAAGATATTGCCTATTATTATCAGCCTATTGTATCGGCGGTTACAGGTAAGATCAGAGCTCTGGAAGCATTGATGCATGTAGAAATGTCAATGCTGAAATCCCCGGAAGATGTATTGCGTCTTGCAAAAGAAGAAAAATGCCTTCATGATCTGGAAAGAATCACTTTTTTCTGCGCGGCAGAAGGATATTGCAGACTTCGGGCAAATGGAAAAGTAAGAGGTGATGAGCTTCTGTTTGTAAATTCCATTGCAAGTGAGTACATGACAGATGAGGAATGCAGAGAATTCAGGCAGAGATATTTGGATATCCGGTCTCAGCTGGTTCTTGAGATCACAGAACAGGAACTTCTCAGCAAAGAAGCTCTTGAAAGAAAAACGTCAAAAGGATTTCTGGGTGCGGTCGCTCTGGATGATTATGGAAGCGGATACAACAGTGAAAAAAGTCTTCTGGCACTTTCACCGAAGTATATTAAGGTGGATATGGTGATCATCCGTGATATTGATACGGATATAGATAAACAGCAGATCGTAGCAAACATTGTGAAGTATGCACATCAGCGTGGAATGTATATTGTTGCGGAAGGCGTGGAGACAGCGGAAGAGCTTAAAAAAGTTCTTGAGCTGGAGGTAGATCTGCTTCAGGGATATTATCTTTCACGGCCGGCAGCAACGCCTGGAGCGATTAATCCGGATGCTTTGAAGATCATTGAAGAAAACAGGAAAAGATAAAAAAGAAAGTCGGGAAGAGCAGGTTTTCCCGGCTTTTTTTATACATATTTCTCCCAGTTTTTCACATAATAACCATACGGATAAAAGATAAACAGATAAAAGATACAGGAGGAATATTAGAAGATGAAAGCAACGGGAATTGTTCGTCGGATCGATGACCTGGGCAGGGTGGTGATCCCGAAAGAGATACGTAAAACGCTGCGGATCAAAGAGGGGACACCGATGGAGATCTATACAGACCGGGAAGGACAGATCATTCTGAAAAAATATTCGCCCATCGGAGAGTTGAATACTTTTGCCCGGGAATATGTGGAGGCACTGGTGCAGACTACCGGGCTGGCGGCATGTATCACAGATCGTGATCTGGTGGTGGCGGCAGCAGGAAGCGGAAGCCGGGAACTGGAAGGAAAAGAGATCAGCCGGGAACTGGACATGGTTATATCCGGGCGGGAAGGAAAGATGATCGATGGAAAAAGTCGGGATAATATATCGGTCATTTCCGGAGATATGGATTCTTACTGCGGAAAAATGATACAGCCGATCCTGTGTGCCAGTGATGCCATCGGTTCCGTGATCCTTCTTGGAAAAAATGAGAAAACGATCCTGGGGGATAAGGAACGGGTTCTTGTCCGCACAGCGGCCAGTTTTCTGGGACGGCAGATGGAGCAGTAAAGCAAGTCTGCTGTGCAGATGTAATGTTGCTGTTCAGGGTGGCGGCGAACATCTCGCGGGAAAGTTGTGGTATTCTTCCAGAGTCAGGTTGGTGATGGTAAGCCAGGAGGCCAGCGGTTTTGTCACATAGCGGATATGCCAGGGCTCATAGGGGACGCCAGTGATCTCCTCCCGGTTTTTCGGATACCGGAGAATAAAACCGTAGAGCGGAGCGTTCTTTTTCAGCCACCTGCCTTCACCGGTTTCGGAAAACTTTTCGGAGAGTTCCATATGGATGGAAGGACAGGAAACGTCCAGAGCAAGTCCGCTCTGATGCTCACTTGTTCCTGGCTTTGCCACAAAAGGGCTTCCTGTAAAAAGTTCCTGTTGCCGCCTGAAAGAGCGGTATCCGGAAACTGCCCACAGATTCAGGCCACATCGGTGGCAGGCGTGAAAAAGCTGGGAGGCGGCTCTGGCGGTCTGACATTCCAGCAGCCGTTTGGGATCACCTGGAGCTGCCTCAAATGGCAGGCCAATGTCAATGAGATGTTCCGGTACAAAGGATTCCGGCAGAGGATGCTCCCGGTTGATCAGACGGGTGTAAAAATCTCTGTGCATAAAAAACCCCCTTTCCTTATCCATAAGCTTATGAAAAGGAGAGGGGATTTATGATTGGAGATTTTTTTAAATTAGAGAGCTTTTTCACTCATTTCTTCCAGCAGGGCCTTTTTCATGTCATAAAGTGGCTGGGAAAGATCTACATATACTTTCTGCGGATTTACAAAACGTCTGGACTCATCCCACAGTGTGTTCTGCTCCTGTTTGCAATAGTCGCGGAGTTCCATGACAGATGGAGATTTGTAAACGCTCTTACCACCTTTAATTACCGGAACAAGAAGCTCACGGAGTTCGTAGGTTCCGCCCAGGACTTTGGTCTTTTTCCAGGTGTCAACCGGGTCGAAGATAACCATGGTTTCTTCCGGATCAAATTTCTCATCTGCCAGGCAGATCAGGTCTGCTTTGATCTTTCCGGTCTTCTTGCTGTAGATACGGTATACCGTCTTGTTGCCCGGGTTGGTAACTTTCTCTGTGTTTTCGGAAAGTTTGATCTTCGGCTGGAAGGTGTCACTGTCAGCGTCTTTTACAGCGGCAAGTTTGTATACGCCGCCGAATGCCGGATTGTCATCGGCTGTGATCAGTTTGGTTCCGACACCCCAGGAATTGATCTTGGCATCCTGAGCTTTCAGGCTCTCGATAAGGTATTCATCAAGATCGCTGGATGCAGAGATGGTAGCATCATCAAAACCGGCAGCAGCCAGCATCTTGTAGGCTTTTTTGGAAAGGTATGCAAGGTCACCGCTGTCGATACGGATTCCGTAGTTTTTCAGCTGGATACCCTCTTCACGCATTTCTTCGAATACACGGATTGCATTGGGAACACCGGATTTCAGGACATCGTAGGTGTCAACCAGAAGAGTGCAGGAATTCGGGTAAAGTTTCGCATAAGTCTTAAATGCGGTGTACTCGTCCGGGAAGCTCATGATCCAGGAATGTGCATGAGTTCCAAGAACCGGAACGTCAAACATCTGGCCGGTCAGCACGTTGGAAGTACCTGCACATCCGCCGATCACTGCAGCTCTGGCTCCGAAGATTCCGGCATCCGGACCCTGGGCACGGCGAAGACCGAATTCCATGATCGGATCACCCTTGGCTGCGTGGCATACGCGGGCTGCCTTGGTAGCGATGAGGCTCTGATGGTTCATGATGTTCAGGATTGCGGTTTCTACAAGCTGAGCCTCCATGATCGGTGCTATAACTTTGACCATTGGTTCTCTCGGGAAGATTACGGTTCCTTCCGGGATCGCGTAGATATCACCGGTGAACTTGAAGTTGCTTAAGTACTCAAGGAAATCTTCCTCAAAGATGCCAAGACTTCTCAGATAGGTAATGTCTTCTTCGGCGAAACGGAGATTTTCGATGTATTCGATCATCTGCTCCAGTCCGGCACAGATAGCAAAACCGCCGCCACATGGATTGTTGCGGTAGAACATATCAAAGATAACGGTCTGGTTGGTCGGGTTTTTGAAATATCCCTGCATCATGGTAAGCTCATAGAGGTCCGTGAGCAGAGTAAGGTTATTTGCTCGCATAAAGTTCTCCTTTAAGTGCCTCCGGATATTGTGACCGGAGGAAAATACACGGTAGTTTCCGTTCTTTTTTTATAAGGCTTATTATAACACAAAGGAGGGGATTGTAAAATTTTTTTTACAGAAGGGTCAGATTTTTTGATGTGCATAAAAATGGATAATTTTCATACTTTTTTTATTAGAAAAAGGTTACATAAAATTGACACTGGAAAATGAATGGATTATTATAAATGTATAGAAAATTTAAACAGGAGACGGGTATGGGTGAGAATATTTTTCTGAAGGAAATGAAAGAAATCCAGTTTGAGGATTATTTTAAATATGATGCCAAATGCAGAGGAAATCTGGGAGATGAGCTTCCGGTAATGGTATATCGGATGCTGGAGTATTCCCTGAAAGACGAACTGAAAAACCGGTTTGGAAAAGAGGTTCAGATTGAGGTATTCCGGAGTGCAGGACGTAAAGCCGGAGAATATTTTGCAAAAAACATGCTGGATCTGGATGTGCCGCTGGATCAGTTTGTCAATGAACTTCAGAAAAAAATGCAGGAGCTGAAAATCGGAGTTCTCCGCATTGAGGATGTAAATGAAGAAACCGGAAAAATTATCCTGACCGTTGCGGAAGATGCAGACTGTTCAGGGCTTCCTGTTCTCGGGGAAACCGTATGTAATTATGATGAAGGTTTTATAGCAGGAATCCTTTCTCTGTACTCCGGAAAGCCGTACACGGCGGTAGAAGTTGACTGCTGGGCAACGGGAGACAGAGTTTGCCGTTTTCATGCAGATGTACAGGAATGATCGGAATAGAGGTTTGATAAATGGAAGACAGAAACTGCGAACTGTTATTTGAATATCTGAGATCAATTTTATACGATTCTGAAGTGAAAACTCTGGAGATAGACAGCCTGGATGAGCCTTTTCGAAAACTTGGAATGGGTTTGCAGTATCTGGAAACGGCAGTAAAGGAAATGAAACAATGTTCTGCCGCATTATCCAAAGGAGACCTTTCCAGCTTTAAGCCCGCCAGAGAGAATTTTCTGTGTGAAAATCTCAAAAATATCCATGCGAACCTGAATCATCTGACCTGGCAGGCCAAGCAGGTAGCCAAGGGGGATTATTCCCAGACAGTTTCTTATCTGGGGGAATTTTCGGAAGCTTTTAATACCATGACAGAGCAGCTTCGGGAGAGGGAAAGATCTCTGAAACTTATCGTCGAGCAGGAAAAGAAACATGCGGAGATGGCAGAGAGTTACAGTCAGCTTCTGATGGAACTGATCGCAAGAAGCGAAGAAGAAATCCTGGTGATCAGTCTGGACGGACAGAGCCTTCTGTACAGTAACCGGAGAACGGAAGATGAAGTACGGAACTGGGATGTTTATAAGCAGTGGATCAGTCAGATTGAACAGAAAACGCAGAAGAATAACAGACGAAAAGAACTGTATGAGTGGAAATGGGAAGCAGAAGATTCCGACCATCGATTTTATGCGATTACTACCGGTAAGATGAAATGGCAGGGAGAATGGGCATATGTGAATATTGTTCAGGAAGTTACGGAAACGAGAGTCAAGGAAGAACAGCTGAAAGCGGAAGCATATCAGGACATGCTCACCAGAATTGGCAACCGTTTTTATCTGAAAGAAAAAGCAGAAGAGATTTTGAAGACAGGGGAGCCGGTTTCGGTCTGCTACTGTGACCTGGATCACCTGAAATATATCAATGATACGTTTGGACATCAGGAAGGGGATGCATATATCCGTTTTTTTGTCAGGATCGTAAATGAAAATATCCGGGAAGAAGATGTTTTTGCCCGGATTGGTGGAGATGAATTTTGCATTCTGATGCGGGATTGTGCAGGCGATGATGCAAGGAAGCGCCTGTCAGATATTCAGAAACAGTTTGTCCTGAGAGAAAAAAAGAATTATGCCCGCAGCTTCAGCTGTGGAATTGTAGGAGTTCCCCGGAATCATGATAAGGTAGATCTGGATACATTGCTTCATGAGGCTGACGAAGTGATGTATAATCAGAAGAGGGAACATAAAAAAGAATATCAGAGTGAACTTGGAATATAAATATTTGTTTTACTGTATAACTGAAAAATGCCGGGAAGCCGCATAAAATAAGGCTTCCCGGCACTTTGGAAAAGTTTTTTAGAAAAAAATAAAAAAATTTTAAAAAAGGGGTTGCAATTTTAAAAAAGCTGTTATATAATATCATTCGTCGCAAGCGATAAGGCAAGCGAAACAAAAACACATAGGGCTATCGCCAAACGGTAAGGCAACGGACTCTGACTCCGTCAGTTCAAGGTTCGAATCCTTGTAGCCCTGCTTCTTGAGCACCTCGATGAGAGGTGCTTTTTTGTTCTATGAAATAAGAGAAAAAACAAGTGTGTATCTTTAGAACAAGTGATACAATAAATTTGCAGACAGTATAACAGGAGGCACATTATGAGCTACAGTTTTGAAAGTCGCGTAAGATTCAGCGAGATCGGAGAGAAGGGCTGCCTGACGCTGCCGGGAGTTCTGGATTATTTTCAGGACTGCTGTACCTTTGAATCTGAACAGACAGGTCTCGGAATGGAAGTATTAAAGGCACAGAAAAGAGCCTGGGTACTTTCCGCATGGCAGGTAATTGTGAAGAGATATCCAAAGCTTGGTGAAAATATAAAAGTAACAACAATTCCTTATGGATTCCGGGGCTTTATCGGAATGCGTAATTTTATTCTTGAGACAGCGGATGGCGAGAGACTGGCCTGGGCGAATTCTTACTGGTCCTTTATCAACACAGAGACAGGACTTCCGGAAAAGCTGACACCGGCGGACACCGATCCTTATGATCTGGGAGAGAAGATGGAAATGGATTATGCACCGAGAAAGATCGCGCTTCCGAAAGAGCGGAAACCGAAGGAATCTTTTGCCGTACAGAAACATCATCTGGATACGAACCACCACGTAAACAACTGCCAGTATATCCGAATGGCAGCTGATTTTCTGCCGGAGGATTTTGCGGTCCATCAGCTTCGTGTGGAGTACAAGAGACAGGCTGTCCTTGGAAATGTAATGATTCCGGAAGTATATATGGAAGCAAATAAGGCAACGGTAGTTCTCAATGCGGAAGATCAGGAACCCTACGCTGTGGTGGAATTTACAAAGTAATCAGAGCTGTTTTAAACAGCATGGATATATTACGAAGTGGATTGTAAAGACACTTTATAAAAGGGAGGAAACGCAATGCTGGAAAAATTAAAAGAAGAAGTTTACAGAGCAAACATGGATCTGCCGAAATATGGCCTGGTTACGTTTACCTGGGGAAACGTCAGCGGTATCGACAGAGAGAAGGGACTTTTTGTCATCAAACCAAGTGGTGTGGATTATGATAAACTGACGCCGGAAGATATGGTTGTAGTCGATCTTGAAGGAAATAAAGTCGAGGGCAAATACAATCCGTCTTCTGATACTGCCACACATGTGGTGCTTTACAATGCGTTTCCGAAGATTGGAGGTATTGTGCATACCCATTCATCCTGGGCTACAAGCTGGGCACAGGCAGGAAGATCCATTCCATGTTATGGAACAACACATGCGGATTATATTTACGGAGAGGTTCCATGCGTGCGTAACCTGACAAAAGATGAGATCGAGGAAGCCTATGAGAAAAATACCGGTATTCTCATTGCCGACTATTTCAAAGATAAAGATTACGAAGCAGTTCCGGCAGTCCTCTGCAAAAACCACGGACCGTTTACCTGGGGAAAAGATGCACATGAGGCTGTTCACAACGCAGTTGTCCTGGAAGAAGTTGCCAAGATGGCTTCCCGCTGCGAGCTGATCAATCCGGATGTAAAACCGGCGCCGCAGGAGCTTCAGGATAAACATTACTACAGAAAACATGGCGCAAATGCCTACTATGGACAGGGAAATAAATAAGAAAAAAAAGAAGCAGAAGAATGTCACATGGAAAAGTGTGGCATTCTTTTTTTGTGGAATATAAATTGTGGAGAGGTGCCGTTTACGGGCGGGCAGTAATTCAGAATGGAATAACTGTTTTACTGATACAATAGTGTCCTGTAAAAGATACTATCCAGGGTAAAACAATGAAGAAATGTTCATTTTTTGTCGAAAAAAACCAGATTTGCTGACCTTTAACACAGGTGCCACCAAAATATGTGCTAATGTCAAGAAAAATGCAGAACATTAACACATTTTGGAAAACAGGTGGCAGGATGAAAATTTACACTTATCAGGGAAGAAAGAACGTTTCCGGAGAAAAAATACGTCAGATGAGAAATATAAAACGGATGTCACAGTCAGATCTGGCGGCAAAAATGCAGGTGGAAGGTGTGATGCTGGAACGTGACAGTATCAGCAGGATCGAAGGCGGAGAACGTTTTGTGGCAGATTATGAACTGAGAGTGTTTGCAAAAGTGCTGGGTGTGGATGTGAAGTGGCTACTGAACGAAGAGTGCTCCTGAGATCAGCAGCATGATAATTGGTATGACTGATATTTATACAGCAAACTACTTGATATTTATGTCGGAAACTGCTACAGTATAAAGAAAAAAGGCGACCGGGAAACCTTGCGGGGGTAAACGGTCACGGATAAAGAGATAGAGGCGCGGATTTTATCAGTATTTATGGACGAGAGGCCCTGGCAGGCTGTCCATAAAGAAAGGAAAATCTGCCGAAGTGCTCTGAAAGGCCAGATGACAGGGTACTGGGATAACGCAGAATATGCGTTGTACTGTCACGGATGTGGAGCGCTATCGTAAGTTGAATAAAGAAGATTATTTAACCGGAGGTGTTCTTAAGAAGGGACAGCCTCCGTTTTTTTGTCCCCGAAAAGGGAGGAGAAAAATGAGTAAAAAAGCAGGAACAGCATTGTCTGTTATGGCAATGGTATTCATGGGCGCACTGGCAAGTCCCCTGACTGTGCTGGCTGCGGATGCGGAGGAGACTTATCAGCCTGCTCTGTATGCAACAATCTGGGCACTGCTTCCACCTCTTGTAGCGATCATCCTTGCGCTGATCACAAAAGAAGTATACAGTTCTCTGTTTGTGGGAATTGTAGTAGGAGCACTGCTTTATTCCGGATTCAAATTCGAAGGAACAGTAACACAGATTTTTGAGGGAGGAATCATCAAGGTTCTTTCTGACAGCTATAACGTAGGTATCCTGATCTTCCTGGTAATCCTGGGATCTGTGGTATGTATGATGAACAAGGCCGGCGGCTCCGCCGCATTCGGACGATGGGCCAGCAAAAAGATCCACACGCGTGTGGGCGCGGAACTTGCAGCGATCATCCTTGGAGTCCTGATCTTCATTGACGATTATTTTAACTGCCTGACAGTAGGAAGCGTTATGCGTCCGGTAACAGACAGACATCATGTATCCAGAGCGAAATTTGCATACCTGATCGATGCGACAGCCGCTCCGGTATGTATCATCGCACCGATCTCATCCTGGGCTGCTGCAGTCAGCGGATTCGTAGAGGGACAGGATGGACTTGCGATTTTTGTAAGAACCATCCCGTATAACTTTTACGCGATCCTTACTATTGTAATGATGGTTGGCATGGTACTGATGAAAACCGAGTTTGGTGCCATGAGAACACATGAGATCAATGCGCTGAACGGAGATCTTTATACAACATCTGCAAGACCGTATGAGAATGCAACGGATGATGAGACACCGAATCCGAGAGGAAAGGTGATCGATCTTGTGATCCCGATCGTTGTGCTTGTTATCTGCTGTGTCATCAGTATGATCTACACAGGAGGATTTTTCAGTGGAACAGATTTTGTTACCGCATTTTCACAGAGTGATGCCTCTACAGGCCTTGCAATGGGAAGTGCTTTTGGTCTGGTGTTTGCCATTATTTTCTATATGATCCGCCGTGTGATCAATTTCAGAGATTGTATGGGATGCATCCCGGAAGGCTTCAAGGCTATGGTACCGGCGATCATGATCCTGACCTTTGCATGGACACTGAAGGCTATGACAGACTCACTTGGTGCAGCAGTATTCGTAGAAGAAGCAATGCGTTCTGTTGCCGGTGGTATTGAAGTTATCCTTCCGGCCATTATTTTCCTGGTTGGATGCGGACTTGCATTTGCTACAGGTACTTCCTGGGGAACCTTTGGTATCCTGATCCCGATCGTTGTTGCGGTATTTGAGAAATCCAGTCCTGAGATGATGATCATTTCCATGTCCGCCTGCATGGCAGGTGCAGTTTGCGGAGACCACTGCTCACCGATCTCTGATACAACGATCATGGCTTCCGCAGGAGCACAGTGTGATCATGTGACTCACGTTTCCACACAGCTTCCGTATGCGATCCTGGCTGCAGCAGTATCCTTTGTAACTTATATTGTTGCAGGCTTTGTAAAAACAGCATGGATCGCTCTTCCGGTGGGAATCGTGCTGATGCTGATTGTACTTTTTGTCATTAAGATGATGAACCCGATGCCGGTTGAGAAACCGACAGAATAAATTAGTAAAAAAACAGATGGACCGGATGCGGATCACAGATATCCGCATAACCGACCGATAAAAGGCAGTGACGGAAAGAAATTTCCAAAGCTGCCTTTTTTGTGCTTTCTATAATAATTCTCTTATGTTATAATGCAGGACAGACAGCAAACAGTAAATGAACATATATATTTTTTAGGAACAGGAGTAAGAATGATAGAATTAGGTAAAAAACAGAAATTACTGGTTGTAAAAACCGTAGATTTCGGAATATATCTTGGAGAGGACCGAAACGCACCTCAGAACGAGCGTGTGCTTCTTCCGTCCAAACAGGTACCGGAAGGAACCAAAGTAGGTGATGAGATCGAGGTATTCATCTACAAAGATTCTCAGGACAGACTGATCGCAACTACCCGTGAGCCGATGCTCCAGGTGGGACAGACAGCAGTCCTTAAGGTTAAACAGGTCACCAGAATAGGAGCTTTTCTTGACTGGGGACTGGAGAAAGATCTTCTTCTTCCGTATCATGAGCAGACCAACAGAGTCCGTGAGGGGGAAGAATGTCTGGTAGCTCTTTATGTAGATAAGAGCAGCAGACTCTGTGCAACCATGAAAGTATATCATTATCTTTCCACTAGAACTCCTTATGTACCGGGAGATATGGTAAAGGGCCGTGTCTATGAGATCAGCGGAAACTTCGGCGTTTTTGTTGCGGTAGATGATAAATATTCCGCACTGATCCCTGCAAGAGAGGCAACCGGCAAATACAGACCGGGAGCTATTCTTGATCTTCGTGTCACTGAGGTAAAAGAGGATGGAAAGATGAATGTCAGTGACCGTCAGAAAGCCTACATCCAGATCAATGAGGATGCAGAGAGCGTACTCAGCGTAATCGAGGAATTTGCAGGCGTGCTGCCATTTGATGACCATGCTTCACCGGAAGTCATCAAGAGAGAGTTTGGCCTCAGCAAGAACGCATTCAAGCGTGCAGTGGGCCATCTGATGAAAGAAGGAAAAGTAGAGATCCGTGACAGAAGGATCTACATTAAAAAATAACAAGGTGTTGACCGGCTCCGGATCAGACACGCTCCGGCACGTTCCGAGAAAAGTGCAGAGCGGGGAGGATCCGGAGCCCTGTTTTTACAGTAAGGAGAGAAGGATTTGGAGTTTACACATTTACATGTCCATACAGAATACAGTCTTCTGGATGGCTCCAATAAGATCAAAGAGTATGTGGCCAGAGTGAAAGAACTGGGTATGGACAGCGCGGCGATCACTGATCATGGCGTTATGTATGGTGTCATTGATTTTTACAGGGCTGCAAGAGAAGCCGGGATCAATCCGATCCTCGGATGTGAGGTTTATGTGGCTCCGGGTTCCCGTTTTGACCGGGAAGTGGGAAGTGGCGATGACCGTTATTACCATCTGGTTCTGCTGGCCGAGAATAATCAGGGCTACAGCAATCTGATGAAGATCGTATCCAAGGCATTTGTGGAAGGCTTTTATTATAAGCCACGTGTGGATTTGGAACTTCTGGAAAAATATCACGAGGGAATCATTGCCTTAAGTGCCTGCCTGGCAGGAGAGGTTGCAAGGTATCTTGCCCGTGGAATGTATGAGGATGCAAAGATCGCAGCCCTGCGTTATCAGGATATTTTTGGAAAAGGAAATTTCTTCCTGGAGCTTCAGGATCATGGAATTCCGGAGCAGCAGACGGTAAACCAGCAGCTTCTCCGCATGCACAGAGAGACAGGAATCGACCTGGTTGCTACCAATGACGTGCATTATACCATGGCTGAGGATGCGGAGCCCCATGACGTGCTCCTCTGTCTGCAGACCCAGAAAAAACTCAGCGATGAGAACAGAATGCGCTATGAGGGCGGCCAGTATTATGTGAAATCTCCAGAAGAGATGGCGAGACTTTTTCCATATGCTCTGGAAGCTCTGGAAAATACCCACAAGATCGCGCTGCGCTGCCACGTGGAGATCGAATTCGGCGTGACCAAGCTGCCGAAATATGATGTGCCCGACGGACTGACCTCCTGGGAGTATCTGAACAAGCTTTGCCATGAAGGGCTGGAACAGCGTTATCATCCGGTAACCGATGCGCTGAAAAAACGCCTGGATTATGAGCTGTCCACCATCAAAAACATGGGATATGTAGATTACTTCCTCATTGTGTGGGACTTCATCAAATATGCCAGAGACAATGATATCATGGTCGGCCCGGGACGAGGTTCCGCCGCAGGAAGCCTGGTTGCCTATACACTTGGGATCACCCAGCTGGATCCGATCCGGTATGATCTTCTCTTTGAGCGTTTCCTGAATCCGGAACGAGTATCCATGCCGGATATTGATGTGGACTTCTGCTTTGAACGAAGACAGGAAGTTATCGATTATGTACGGCGGAAATATGGCGATGACTGCGTGGTTCAGATCGTTACCTTCGGTACTTTGGCAGCCCGCGGTGTGATCCGTGATGTAGGCCGTGTTCTGGACATGCCTTATGCCCAGGTAGACACCATCGCCAAGATGGTTCCACAGGAGCCAAATATCACCATTGATAAGGCACTGGGAATGAATCCGGAGTTCCGGAAAGCCTATGAGGAACAGGAAGATATCCACCGCCTGATCGACCTTGCCAAGCGTCTGGAGGGTCTGCCAAGACATACTTCCATGCATGCAGCAGGTGTTGTGATCAGCCAGAAAGACGTATCGGAATACGTACCTCTTTCCAGAGCCCAGGACGGTTCCATTGTCACACAGTTTACCATGACAACACTGGAAGAGCTGGGACTTCTGAAAATGGATTTCCTGGGGTTACGTACCCTGACCGTTATCCAGAACGCGGTAAAAATGATAGAACAGAGTACCGGCGTTTTCCTGGATATGCAGAAAATTGATTACAACGACAAAAAAGTACTGAATTCTCTCGGAACAGGACGTACTGACGGCGTGTTCCAGCTCGAGAGTGCCGGAATGAAAAACTTCATGAAGGAACTGAAGCCTCAGAGCCTTGAGGATGTCATCGCGGGAATTTCCCTTTACCGTCCGGGTCCCATGGATTTCATTCCGCAGTACATCCGCGGAAAAAACCGTCCGGATACCATCCGTTATGACTGCCCGCAGATGGAGCCCATCCTGAAGCCGACCTATGGCTGTATCGTATACCAGGAGCAGGTTATGCAGATCGTCCGTGATCTTGCAGGCTATACTCTTGGACGAAGCGACCTGGTGCGCCGTGCCATGTCCAAGAAGAAAGCTTCTGTTATGGCAAAAGAGCGCCAGAATTTCGTTTACGGAAATGTGGAAGAGGGGGTTCCGGGCTGTATCGCCAACGGCATTTCCGAGGAGATCGCAAACAAGATCTACGATGAGATGACAGACTTTGCGAAGTATGCTTTCAATAAGTCTCACGCTGCCGCTTATGCGGTGGTTTCCTATCAGACCGCATATCTGAAATACTACTATCCGGTAGAATTCATGGCTGCGCTGATGACGTCCGTTGTGGAAATGCCAAACAAGGTAGCGGAGTATATTTCCGTATGCCGTCAGATGGGAATCCAGATCCTTCCGCCGGATATCAATCATGGCATGTATGGTTTTTCTGTTGACAACGGTGCCATCCGCTATGCACTTTCTGCTATCAAGAGTATCGGCCGCCCGGTTATTGAGGGGATTGTGCGGGAACGAGAGGAGCACGGGGAATATACTTCCCTGAAAACTTTTGTGGAGCGAAATATTGATCAGATCAACAAACGTGTTGTGGAAAATCTGATCAAGGCCGGAGCACTGGACTGTCTGGAAGGAAACCGGAAACAGAAGATGACCATATATACGCAGATCATCGACAGTATCAACCAGGACAAAAAGCACACCATGGCCGGACAGTTGAGCCTTTTTGATATTGCTTCTGAGGAAGATAAAAAGGAATTTGAGATCCGTATGCCGCAGGTTGAGGAATATCCGAAAGAGATCATCCTGACCTTCGAAAAAGAAGTTCTTGGCATTTATCTCAGCGGCCATCCACTGGAGCGCTACCGGAATATGATGGAAAAAATGATCTCTGCAAAAACGTCGGATTTCCAGCCGGATGATGAAACCGGAATTCCGGAAGTCTATGATAACCAGAAAGTGATCGTAGGCGGAATGATTACGGATAAAACCATAAAATATACAAAGAATAATAAGGTAATGGCGTTCCTTACCGTAGAAGATCTGGTAGGCACCGTGGAAGTTGTGGTATTTCCGCGTGATTACGAAAAATGCCAGATGTTCCTGAACGAAGATGCCAGACTTTTCATCCAGGGAAGAGTATCTGCGGAAGACGACAAAGCCAGCAAACTGATCCTGGAAAAAGTCCGTACCTTCGATGATATGCCAAAAGAACTGTGGATCCAGTTCGAAAGCCGGGAAGACTACGCAAAAGCCGAGACCGGTCTGGTAGATGATCTGATGTCATCCAGAGGAAACAGCAGTGTGGTTATTTATCTCAAAGATGTCAAGGCAATGAAGAAACTTCCGCCTGCCTATCAGGTCCATATCGAGGATTCCTGGCTGGAACACATGTGTGAAAAATATGGAAGTTCCAATGTTAAAATTGTGGACAGAGTATTGAAAAACTTATAAAAATGCTATAAACTATATCCGAATATGTGTATTACAATAGGTTGTTTCATAAGATGGAGGATAACAATATGGCAGAGAACAAAATCAAAACGATCGGCGTTTTGACCAGTGGCGGTGACGCACCTGGAATGAATGCTGCAATCCGTGCTGTTGTCAGAAGAGGATTAAGCAGCGGACTGAACGTAAAGGGAATCTATAAAGGATACAGCGGTCTCTTAAATGAAGAGATCAGAGACATGACAGCAAGAGATGTTTCCGATACGATTGAGCGAGGCGGAACAATTCTTTATACTGCCAGATGTGCAGAGATGAGAACAGAGGAAGGACAGCAGCAGGCTGCAGAGATCTGCAGAAAGCATGGAATCGACGGCCTTGTTGTTATCGGTGGAGACGGTTCCTTCGCAGGTGCTCAGAAACTTGCGAACCTTGGAATCAATACCATTGGCCTGCCGGGAACCATTGACCTTGATATCGCATGTACCGAGTACACCATCGGTTTCGATACAGCTGTAAACACAGCGATGGAAGCCATCGATAAGGTACGTGATACATCCACATCCCATGAGAGATGCAGTATCATCGAGGTTATGGGACGTAACGCCGGATACCTTGCAGTATGGTGCGGTATCGCAAACGGTGCTGAGGATATCCTGATCCCGGAGAAATATGATTACGACGAGCAGAAGCTTATTGACAATATCGTAGAGAGCCGTAAGAAAGGCAAGAAACACCATATCATCGTAAATGCTGAGGGTATCGGCCATTCAGAGGCTATGGCAAAACGTATCGAGGCTGCAACAGGCATCGAGACACGTGCAACTATCCTTGGTCACATGCAGCGTGGTGGAAGCCCTACATGTAAGGACCGTGTATATGCGTCCATGATGGGTGCTCTTGCAGTAGACCTTCTTGTTGCCGGTAAACGCAGCCGTGTTGTTGGATATCGCCACGGTGAGTTCGTTGATTTTGACATCAATGAGGCTCTTGCAATGCAGAAGAATGTAGATTCCTACATGTGGGAGGTTTGCAATTCTCTTTCTCACAACTACAATAAATAAAAAATATGAACTTGAAAAAAGTTTCAGACGGATTGCATAAACTGAATACGTCACAAATAATTGCCCTCGGCTTTGCGGGGGTGATTTTTGTAGGCGGATTTATTTTGTGGCTGCCGTTCTGCAGTGCACCCGGGCAGGCTGTTACCTTCCCGGATGCTGTTTTTACAGCGGCAACCAGCGTATGTGTGACGGGACTTTCCACAGTTGTCATGGCAGTCCAGTGGAGCCCCATTGGAAAAGCGGTTATCCTGTGCCTGATACAGATCGGCGGGATCGGACTGATCGCACTGGCAAATATGATATTCATCAGCCTCCGGCGGAAAATTTCCCTGAAAAACCGGCGGATCATCAAGGAATCCTATAACCTGGATGAAATGGGTGGAGTCGTGGCTGTAGTCCGCAGTGTGGTGAAATGCGTGTTTCTTGCAGAAGGAATCGGTGCGGTCCTGTATGCGTTTTGCTTTGTACCGGAATTTGGAATAAAAAAAGGTCTGGTGCATGCCATATTTCTGGCGGTATCTGCATTCTGCAACGCAGGGATCGATCTTTTCGGGGAAACAAGCCTTTCGGTATATGTGAGCAATCCGCTGGTCAATATCACTACGATTGGCCTGATCATTGTGTCAGGTCTTGGATTTATCGTCTGGTGGGATCTGTGGGATAAATTCCGCAAGGTTCTGAGAAAAGAGCTCTCCCCATCCAGAGTTTTTCGTGTACTGCGGCTTCAGAGCAAGCTGGTCCTTACGATGACCGGGATCCTGGTATTTTCAGGAGCATTTCTGGTATTTATCTTTGAATCCGGAAACCCTTCCACGCTAAAGGGGGCACCACTGGGAACAAAGCTCATGGCATCCTTTTTCCAGTCAGTGACAACACGTACGGCGGGATTTTATACCATGGATCAGTCGCTTTTGTCCACACCTACCGTGATCATTTCCCTACTGTGGATGTTTATCGGAGGATCACCCATGGGCACTGCCGGTGGTGTGAAGACTACTACCATTGCGGTTCTGATCCTTTCTATTGCAGCATATCTTCAGGGAAAAAAGGATGTAGAGGTATACGGCCGCAGGATCCGTGAGAGCTATCTCCGTTCTGCCATGGTTGTTGCAGGAACCAGTGTGTTGATCCTTTTTACCATGACGGTGCTTTTGTCCGCAGTAATGCCGGGAGTGGATCTGGCAGATGTTTTATATGAGATCACTTCTGCGGGGGCTACAGTAGGACTTTCCAGAGGACTGACACCTCAGCTGAATGTGGCAGGCAAGTGGATCGTGATCCTTACCATGTATCTGGGACGTATCGGACCACTGACACTGGGAACTGCAGTTGTGGTGCGTGTGCGTAACAGGCCGGGAAGCACGACTCATCTCGGGGAAGAAGATATCATGATCGGTTAAACAGGAGAATAAAATGAAAAATAAATCTTTTGCTGTGATCGGGCTTGGACAGTTTGGAATGACTCTGGCGGTGACGCTGGCAGAGTCCGACTGTGATGTCCTTGCCATTGACGACAAAGAAGAAAATATCGAAGAGATTTCCGAAAAAGTAACCTACGCGGTGAAAGCAGATGTCCGTGAACCTGGAATCCTGAAAGCACTGGGAGTTCAGAATGTGGATGTGGCCATTATCGCAGTTGCCGAAAATCTGGAAGCCAGCATTTCCGCAACCATGCAGGCCAAGGATCTGGGAGTTCCCTTTGTAGTTGCAAAAAGCATGAATTCTCTTCATGGACGTATTCTTGACAAAATCGGTGCAGATAAAATCATTTATCCGGAACAGGCCATGGGACTCCGTGTTGCCAGAAATCTCCTGTCCGGCGGATATCTGGATGTATTTGAACTTTCGGCGGAATTCAGTATGGCAGAGTTTTCCATTCCGGAGTCATGGATCGGGAAAAGTCTCATAGATCTGAATGTGCGGGAGCGTTTTCACATTAATATCATTGGTATTAAACAGGGCGAAAATGTCACAGTAGATCTGAAACCGTCCGAGCCGCTTCCGGACCGCTGTTCCATAATCGCCATTGGAAAAAATAAGGATCTTAATGCGGAACCGGCGTTTATGAAGTGATTTTTCGAAGATTCCGTAAACAGGATAAGTGCAAGGAGTAAGAGAAAAAGTATGATAACCAGTGTATCAAATGCAAAAATAAAAAATGTCATGCAGCTGAACCAGAAGGCAAAAGCCAGAAGAGAACAGGGACTTTTTGTGGCGGAAGGCCGGAAGATGTTTCTGGAAGCACCGGAAAACTGGGTTTCCCAGGTGTTTGTCTCCGAGACTTTTTCCAAGGATGGAGAGCTGATGTCCCAGGTAGAGAAATATCCTTATGAGATCGTGAAAGATTCCGTATTCCGTCAGATGTGTGACACCAAGACTCCCCAGGGGATCCTTACCGTTCTGAAACTGCCTTCCTGGAGCGAGGAAGAAGTACTGGCAGGAGAAAATCCTCTGGTCATGGTTCTTGAAGATCTTCAGGATCCGGGAAATGCGGGAACCATTTTAAGGACCGGTGAGGGCGCCGGCGTGAGCGGCGTTTTTCTTACAAAAACCTGTGTGGATATCACAAATCCCAAGGTGATCCGTTCTACCATGGGCTCCATTTACAGAATGCCTTTTCTATATGTGGAAGATGTGGTATCATTAGAAAAGAAGCTGAAAGAAAAAGGAATCCGCAGTTTTGCAGCTCATCTGAAAGGTGAGAATTCCTACGATCATGAATCCTATAAAGGTGGTACCGCATTTTTTATCGGAAACGAGGGAAAAGGTCTTACAGACCAGGCTGCGGACGCAGCAGACTGCCTGATACGCATCCCGATGTGCGGAAAAGTAGAATCGCTGAATGCTGCTATGGCATCGGGGATTTTGATGTATGAAGCTGCAAGACAGAGAAGAGAATAAGAGAGGAGGGGTTTTATGACACCTTTGGCCTGGCTTGGAATACTGGCAATTTTACTGGTAATTGAAGCGATCACGGTAGGACTTACCACTGTCTGGTTTGCAGGCGGTGCTCTTGTGGCGTGCATTGTCTCGTGGCTCGGCGGGGGAATTGTTGTACAGCTCCTTTTATTTTTCGGAGTTTCCGTGGTGCTTCTGATCTTTACCAGACCTCTGGCGGTTCGCTACATGAACAAGGGCGTGGAGAAGACCAATGCAGAGAGCCTTCTGGGAAAAAGGGCCGTAGTAATACAGCCAATCAACAACCTGGCTCAGACCGGGCAGGTGCGGATCAATGATATCGAATGGACGGCACGTTCAGCCGACGAATCGGTTGAAATACCGGCCGGTGCAGTAGTTGAGATCAAAGAGATCCGCGGAGTGAAGCTGATCGTAAAAGAAGATAATAAGGAGGGCTAAAATTATGGGTGGAGTTATTGTTTTGCTTGTAGTCATCGTTCTTGTATTGTGGGTACTTGCATCCTGCATCCGCATTGTGCCGCAGGCTTATGCTGTGGTACTGGAACGTCTTGGCGCTTACAAAGCTACCTGGAGCACAGGTATTCATTTCAAGGTTCCGTTCATTGAGCGTGTTGCAAGAAGAGTAAACTTAAAAGAGCAGGTTGTGGATTTTCCACCGCAGCCGGTGATCACGAAAGATAACGTAACCATGCAGATCGATACCGTTGTATTTTTCCAGATCACAGATCCGAAGCTTTATGCATATGGCGTTGAGAATCCGATCATGGCTATCGAGAATCTTTCTGCTACAACACTTCGTAATATCATCGGTGATATGGAACTGGATGAGACACTGACATCCCGTGAAGTCATCAACACCAGGATGAGAGCTTCCCTTGATGAAGCTACAGATCCATGGGGAATCAAGGTGAACCGTGTAGAGCTTAAGAACATCATTCCTCCGGCAGCCATCCAGGATGCCATGGAGAAACAGATGAAAGCCGAGCGTGAGAGACGAGAAGCCATCCTGAAAGCAGAAGGAGAGAAACGTTCTACCATCCTTGTCGCAGAAGGTAAAAAACAGTCCGCGATCCTTGACGCGGAGGCTGAGAAACAGGCAGCGATCCTTCATGCGGAAGCACAGAAAGAGCGTATGATCAAAGAAGCAGAAGGACAGGCACAGGCAGTTCTTAAAGTACAGCAGGCAACTGCGGAGGGACTTCGCATGATCAAAGATGCAGGAGCAGACGAGTCCGTTCTTACCCTGAAGAGCCTGGAAGCACTCACAAAAGTTGCCGACGGCAAAGCAACGAAGATCATTATTCCGTCCGAGATACAGGGCATTGCAGGGCTGGCAACATCCCTGAAGGAAATCATGACAGATAAACCGGCAGAGCAGAAATAAATCTGCAGCCGTGAGGAGGATATATTATGAATCTTAAAGGAAGAAATTTCCTGACACTGAAAGACTTTACACCGGAAGAGATCACTTACATGATCGATCTTGCAGCGGACCTGAAAGCAAAGAAAAAAGCCGGAGAGCTTCATGAGTATTACAGAGGCAAGAACATTGCCCTGATCTTTGAAAAAACAAGTACAAGAACACGCTGTTCCTTCGAAGTAGCTGCTCATGATCTGGGAATGGGTTCCACTTATCTTGATCCGACAGGTTCCCAGATCGGAAAGAAAGAGAGCATCGCAGATACAGCAAGAGTTCTTGGAAGAATGTATGAAGGAATTGAGTACCGCGGATTTGGCCAGGATATTGTTGAGGAGCTTGCAAAACATGCAGGTGTTCCGGTATGGAATGGTCTGACAAACGAGTATCATCCGACACAGATGCTTGCAGATATGCTGACAGTACGTGAGCATTTCGGCAAACTGAAAGGCCTGAAACTTGTATACATGGGTGATGCCCGTTACAACATGGGTAACTCCCTCATGGTTGTATGCTCCAAACTTGGTCTCGATTTCGTAGCCTGCACCAATAAAAAATATTTCCCGAATGATGAACTGGTAGCACAGTGCCAGCAGTGGGCAAAAGAGGCAGGTTCCACCATCACTCTCACAGAGGATGTAGAGGCAGGAACCAAAGATGCAGACATTATCTACACAGATGTATGGGTATCCATGGGCGAGCCTGACGAAGTATGGACAGAGCGTATCCATGACCTGACACCATACAAAGTTACGAAACATGTAATGGAGAACGCCGGTGAGAAGGCAATCTTCCTTCACTGCCTGCCTGCATTCCATGATCTTAAGACAAAGATTGGAAAAGAGATGGGCGAGCGTTTCAACCTTACAGACATGGAGGTTACAGACGAGGTATTCGAGTCTCCGCAGTCCAAGGTATTTGACGAAGCAGAGAACCGTATGCATACCATCAAGGCTGTGATCGTTGCTACATTAGGAGAGCCGGAGAAATAATGGCAGAGTTATTTAATGAAGAAATAATTTCACAGGCAACACATACAAAATGGGCGGGCAAAACCGTCCATTTTGCAAGAGAAATTGATTCCACCAACCTCTGGGGCAAACGTGCCTGGAAGGAAGAAGGAGCGGGACATGGTGAGCTTTTTGTGGCAGAGTATCAGTCCGCAGGCCGTGGACGTTTTACAAGACGGTGGAGTGCACCGCCAGACAGTGCCATCACCATGAGCATTCTTCTCTGCCCGGAATTTTCTCCTCAGAAAGCGCCGATGATGACACTTGTTATGGGACTTTCTGTTGCACAGGCAGTTGCGGATCTTGGTCTTGATGTAGGAATCAAATGGCCTAATGACGTGGTAGTTTCCCGCAAAAAAATCTGTGGGATCCTTACCGAGATGACCATGAAACAGGATAAGATCGGCTGTGCGGTCATTGGCGTCGGGATCAATGTAAATATGGACAGTTTTCCGGAAGAAATGGCGGACAAAGCTACCTCCCTGTATCTGGAAAGCGGACATCTTTTTGACCGGGCAGAGGTAACCGGACTTGTGATGAAGCGTTTTGAGGAAAATTATGAGAAGTTTGTGGAGACAGAAGACTTAAGCGGCCTGAAACCGGATTATGAGAAACTTCTGGCCAATCTGAACCAGCCGGTACGTGTGCTGGATCAGAACGATCCGTACGAGGGAATCGCAAGAGGAATCAACGCCGGCGGGGAACTTCTGGTGGAACGTGCAGACGGCACCATTGAAGAAGTAAATTCTGGAGAAGTTTCTGTGCGAGGACTGTACAGCTATGTGTAAAAATAGAGAAATACAGATCGGATAAAATTTCCGGCAGTAGTTTTTCGGCAATGTTTTATGATGAATTTATGTTATAAATAAAGGAGTATTTATGTATCAGGATAACATTGTGCTCTGCGGAGCAAGCTCATATGAGCAGAAATATTATTTTAACCAGGATTTTGCGTCCCTTCCGGAAGCAGTAAAGCAGGAACTGCAGATCATGTGCGTGCTTTTCACAGAGGATGTAGGCGGGATCCTGACACTGGAATTTGACGAGGACGGAAGCCTGCAGTTTAAGACAGAAGCACTGGAGGCAGATGCCCGTTTTGATGAGATCGGAAGTGCGCTGAAGATCAAGGAACTCCAGCGTGACAAAAGAGAGCTTCTGGAATCTCTGGAAATGTACTACAAAGTATTTTTCCTGGGAGATATCCCGGACGAGGAACTTAAGAAAAAAGCAGATACAGTTGAGGACTGATACATGAAGATGCAGTGGAAGATCGGAAATGTGGAGATCCCGAATCCCTTTGTGCTTGCGCCGATGGCCGGGGTTACAGATCTGGCATTTCGAAGACTTTGCAAGGAGCAGGGAGCAGGACTGATCTGTATGGAGATGGTCAGCGCCAAGGCAATTTCTTTTCACAATAAGAATACAGAGGCACTGATGGAGATCAATCCAGGGGAGCATCCGGTATCCATGCAGCTTTTTGGCAGTGAGCCGGATCTGATGGCAGAGGTGGCAAAAAGTATCGAGGAGCGTCCTTTTGACATTCTCGATATCAATATGGGATGCCCTGTCCCCAAGGTGGTAAACAACGGGGAAGGCTCCGCACTTCTGAAAAATCCTAAACTGATCGAAGAGATCGTACGCAGTGTTTCCGGCGCCATTTCCAAGCCGGTGACTGTGAAAGTGCGTATCGGTTTTGATGATAAAACACCGGTGGATGTGGTGGAAATCGCCAGACGTGTGGAAGATGCCGGGGCAGCAGCCATTGCTGTACATGGAAGAACCCGCCAGCAGTATTATTCCGGACAGGCAGACTGGGATGCCATCCGCAGGGTGAAGGAAGCGGTGACGATTCCCGTGATCGGAAACGGAGATATCATTTCACCGGAAACCGCAGCAGCCATGTTTAAAGAAACCGGCTGTGATGCGGTGATGATCGGCCGTGCAGTACGTGGAAACCCGTGGATCTTCCGGGAGCTGAACCACTATTTTCTTACCGGAGAAAAACTTCCGAAACCAACCGTGGAGGAAGTTTGTGAAATGATCCTGCGTCATGCCAGAAACCAGATCGAAATCAAAGGTGAATATATCGGAATCCGTGAAATGCGGAAACATGTAGCCTGGTATACGGCAGGCATGCGGCACAGTGCCGGAATCCGGAGAGAATCCAACAATATTGCAAGTTATGAAGAACTGAAAAAACTTACAGATATGCTTCTTGAACGATAAAGAGGAAGAAACCGCCAGGGCTATTGACAAGGAACAGAACGCGTGCTACAGTCAGTGGGTCGGTCAGAAAACATAAGAGCTTTACAGGAGAAAAAAAGTACAGATGCCAGATAAAATAGCAGTTTTGATACCTTGCTATAACGAAAGTAAGACTGTAGCCAAGGTTATCCGTGATATGCGAAAAGCACTTCCGGAGTCTGTGATTTACGTATATGATAACAATTCCACAGATGGTACAGACGAGATTGCGAGGAAAGAAGGGGCTGTTGTCCGTTATGAATATCAGCAGGGAAAGGGCAACGTAATCCGCAGTATGTTTCGTGATATTGATGCACAGTGCTATCTGATGGTTGACGGGGACGACACCTATCCGGCGGAATTTGCGGCACAGATGTGTGAGAAAGTTCTGAAAAACGGAACAGACATGGTTGTCGGAGATCGCCTGTCCTCTACATATTTTACAGAGAACAAACGTCCTTTCCATAATTTCGGAAACAGCATTGTCCGTGGTTCTATCAACCGCCTTTTCAAAAGTGATATCAAGGACATTATGACCGGATACCGGGCAATGAGTTACCGCTTTGTAAAAACATTTCCGGTCCTTTCCAGAAATTTTGAGATTGAGACAGAAATGACGATTCATGCCATAGATAAGAACATGCAGGTAGAGAATGTGATCATTGAATACCGCGACCGTCCGGAGGGAAGCGAATCCAAACTGAATACCTACGCAGATGGATTTAAAGTGCTGAAGACGATCATGAGAATGTTTAAAAATTATAAGCCGTTGGAATTCTTTTCTATTATAGCAGCGGTGCTGTTTGTAGTCGGGATGGCATTTTTTATTCCGGTACTGATTCACTTTCTGGAAGTGGGAACTGTGAACAAACTGCCTACACTGATCGTAAGTGGATTTGTGATCATGACAGCGATTATCTGCTGGTTTTCCGGAATTATCCTGTCTACACTGGTCAATCAGCACAAGCAGGATTTTGAGTTCCAGACACAGATGGTAACCAACCGGTATAAAGACCTTTTCCCGGAAGAAAAATAAGAAACAGAAATAAGAAAAAATGCTGCGAAAAAACCGTGTGGAAATTTAAATTTTCCTGCGGTTTTTTCTACATTTTCAGGGCCCTTTTTTCGACGTGGAATGCTTGACAATACAGGGGCTTTTCGGTATAATACAGGAATTGTGAATATCCTGAGGTTTTTACGCCCTTTTTTAGGAAAAAGAGCTCTTGGGAATGGTAGCAACAGAAATATCCGAAGCTGTATTTTTTCAGAAAAAAACAGCGCGGTTTTGAAAGGAAGTAAGGCAAAATGGAAGAAGCAAAGAAGAACTTACTCACATACGCAGGACTTAGAAAACTGGAAGACGAGCTGCACGATCTGAAAGTTGTTAAGAGAAAAGAAGTTGCAGGAAAGATTAAAGAGGCCAGAGAGCAGGGAGACCTTTCTGAGAACGCTGAGTACGATGCAGCAAAAGACGAGCAGAGAGATATCGAGGCACGTATCGAGGAGATCGAGAAGATCCTCAAGAATGCCGAGGTTGTAGTAGAGGACGAAGTTGATCTTGACAGAATCAGCGTAGGCTGCAAGGTTAAGGTTCATGATTATGAGTTTGATGAAGACATGGAGCTGAAGATCGTAGGTTCCACAGAGGCTAACAGCCTTGAGGGTAAGATCTCCAACGAGTCTCCGGTAGGTAAGGCGCTGATCGGCGCTCACACCAACGATATCGTTGAGGTTGAAATGCCGTCCGGAATCATGAAATACAAAGTTCTTGAGATCCAGAGAAACGTATAAAACAGGTAACGGAGCGGATCGCACATATCCGCTGAACGATAGATAGATTAAGGAGGCCAACAAGTGGCAGAGCAGAAGAAGCAGGATGTAAACCAGCTGCTTAAGGTACGTCGTGACAAACTGGCAGACCTTCAGGCAAACGGCAGGGACCCGTTTCAGATCACAAAATTTGATCAGACACATCATTCCCTTGAGGTAAAGAAGCTTTATGAAGCACATGAGGCAGAGCTTCTCAAAGACCGCAAGGAGCTTGACGTAACAGGTCTTGATGAAGAGCAGGCAAAAGAGGCTCAGAAGAAGGATTATGAAGAAAGAAGAAGCATCATGGACGCAAGCCCGATCCACGTAGCGATCGCAGGACGTATGATGTTCAAACGTGTAATGGGAAAAGCTTCTTTCTGCAATATCCAGGACTTACAGGGTAATATTCAGGTTTATGTGGCGAGAGACGCCATTGGAACCGATTCCTATGCAGATTTCAAGAAATCTGATATCGGTGATATTTTTGGTCTGGAAGGATTTGCTTTCAGAACAAGAACAGGTGAGATCTCCATTCATGCAGAGAAGATGACTCTTCTTTCCAAGAGTTTACAGATCCTTCCTGAGAAATTCCACGGGCTGACAGATACAGATACCCGTTATCGTCAGAGATATGTGGATCTTATCATGAACCAGGACAGCAAGAATGTATTCATCAAACGTTCCCAGATCATCAAAGAGATCCGTAACTTCCTTGCAGGACGTGACTTCATGGAAGTTGAGACACCAATGCTGGTTTCCAATGCAGGTGGTGCCGCAGCAAGACCGTTTGAGACACATTATAATGCGCTGAACGAAGATGTTAAGCTTCGTATTTCCCTGGAGCTTTATCTTAAGAGACTGATCGTCGGCGGACTTGAGAGAGTTTACGAGATCGGCCGTGTATTCCGTAACGAGGGTGTTGACACCCGTCACAATCCGGAGTTCACTCTGATGGAGCTTTATCAGGCATATACTGATTATGAAGGAATGATGGAACTGACAGAGTCCATGTTCCGTTACCTTGCAGAGAAAGTCTGCGGTTCCACAAAGATTTCCTACAATGGTATTGAGATCGATCTTGGTAAGCCGTTCGCACGTCTGACCATGAACGATGCCATCAAGAAATATACAGGAATCGATTTTGACGAAGTAGCAGATGATGAGGCAGCAAAGAAACTTGCTGACGAGCATCATATCGAGTATGAGGACCGTCATAAGAAAGGTGATATCATCAACCTCTTCTTCGAGGAGTACTGTGAGAAAGAGCTGATCCAGCCGACATTCATCATGGATCATCCGATCGAGATTTCTCCTCTGACCAAGAAGAAACCTTCTGATCCGAACAAGGTAGAGCGTTTCGAGCTCTTTATCAATACATGGGAAATGTGTAATGCATATTCCGAGCTGAACGACCCGATCGACCAGAGAGAGCGTTTCAAAGCACAGGATGCTCTTGCAGACGCAGGTGATGAGGAAGCCAACCACACAGACGAAGACTTCCTGAACGCACTGGAGATCGGTATGCCGCCAACAGGTGGTATCGGATACGGAATCGACCGTCTCGTTATGCTCCTGACAGACAGCCAGGCAATCAGAGACGTACTTCTGTTCCCGACAATGAAGAGCCTTGACTCTGATAAGAGCGCAGCCAAAGCAGGCGATACTGCAGAGGTAGCAGCAAACGACAACAACGGATTCTTCACACCGAATGAGAAGATCAACTTCTCCAATGTAAAGGTTGAGCCTTTATTTGAAGAAGATGTTGACTTCGATACATTCAGCAAATCTGACTTCCGTGCAGTTAAGGTTAAAGAGTGTGTTGCAGTTCCGAAGAGCAAAAAACTCCTTCAGTTCACACTGGACGACGGAACAGGCACAGACCGTACCATCCTTTCCGGAATCCACGCTTACTATGAGCCAGAAGAACTGGTAGGCAAGACCCTGATCGCGATCACAAACCTGCCACCACGTAAGATGATGGGAATCGAGTCCTGCGGTATGCTGCTTTCCGCAGTAAATAACCTGAAGGATTCTGAGGATGAAGAACTTCATCTGATCATGGTTGATAACCATATCCCGGCTGGTGCGAAACTGTATTAATATGAAATTATAAATAAGAAAAATGAAAGCACTTCTTGGAGGTTGATCTGGGAAGTGCTTTTATTGAATCATAAAAGAGGTAGTGTCTATGGAAAAAGACCCGTTTAAAGAGTATTTGCGAGAGTCTGAACCAGATAAAGCGTATAAAGGTTATGCTTGGAGTACAGCAATTGGGCTTCAGGCAGTGGACGGACTTAAACCATCTAAATATTTGGTTGATACTGCCATTCAGAATATTGAAGGCAAAATCACGATGAAAGAAGCACAAAGCCTTATTGATAGCTACTATGAAGAAAGACCAGTACATTTGTCTGATGATGAACGTACCGAGGAAGCAGATAAGGTTTCTTCGCGTATTGCAGAACTTCTGTCCGAAACAGGGTTTTCATTTTCTCCAAATGAATATATCTCTATCCATCGCAAACTTTTCCAGGGAATCTACGAACATGCCGGAAAGTTCAGGGATTATAACATTACAAAGAAAGAATGGGTGCTTGATGGCGCAACTGTTATGTATGGTAGTGCTTCAGAACTGAGAGCAACGCTGGAATATGATTTTTCGCAGGAGAAAGCTTTTAGCTATAAAGGTTTGTCAATGGATGAAATTATCCATCATCTTGCGATATTTATTTCAAGATTATGGCAAATCCATATCTTCGGAGAAGGTAATACAAGAACAACGGCAGTGTTCTTTATTAAATATTTGCGGATGCTTGGATTCTCAGCGACCAATGACATTTTTGCAGAAAATGCGTGGTATTTCAGAAATGCACTTGTCCGTGCAAACTATACGAACTTACAAAAAGGTATTCATGAAACCACAGAATATCTTGAAGTATTTCTCAGAAATCTACTTTTAAATGAAAAAAATGAACTCCATAATCGCAATCTTCATATAAGTGGACTTTGGAATGGAAAAAAAGTGGATATTGGAGAAGAAAAAGTGGACATTCAAGACGTAAAAGTGGACATTGAAAGAGTGCTTTCTGAAAAATGTAACGACTTTTCGGTAAGAACAACTATTCATATCCACAGACTTTTCGAGAAATTTGGTTTTGAAGAAGTATTCGGCAGAAGTGCAGTTATGGAACTTCTTGAATTAAAAAGCTCAGGAGCATCCAAACTTCTTTCAAATCTGGTACAGGCAGATATTATCGAACCAGTATCCGGTCACGGAAAAGGAAAGTACAAATTCAAAAAATAATTAGAAGAAAAAATGTATATATGAGAGGAACTGTCTATGAAACAGGTTTTAGGAAGATAAGCGGGAATCCTCGGTAATTCAATTGCCGAGATGAAAGCGTAA
>NZ_JAAIUN010000117.1:0-362 GCF_013317245.1 Blautia sp. MSK.20.85 | reverse complement strand
TATTTCAAAGAAAAGAGGATAAAGAAATGTCAGAAAAAAGATGTTATACAGTTCAAGAGTTACAGGAAATCTTAGGAGTCAGCAGACCTACTATTTATAACCTTTTAAAGAAAAAGGAATTCCGGTGGATCCAGTTGGATGGCGGAAAGTATCGCATCTCTAAGAAGAGTTTCGATGACTGGCTCGATAACTTGGAACAATAAAAAAACAGGGTGTTGATCAGGCAGATTTTGTCTGCAATCGACATCCTAAATTTTTATCTGGATTTAAGATATGATATAAGAAAAAACACTAACACTAAAAAAGACAGGAAGTGAAGAATAAATGGCAACAGCAATTATGAAACAAAAAGAAGTTCCGGA
>NZ_JAAIUN010000116.1:0-363 GCF_013317245.1 Blautia sp. MSK.20.85 | reverse complement strand
CTGAATCTTAAATGCAGTCCATGACCCCGGCATGCACGCACACCGGTTTAGGCTCCTCCGCGTTCGCTCGCCGCTACTTACGGAATCGATGTTTCTTTCTTTTCCTCCGGGTACTTAGATGTTTCAGTTCCCCGGGTTCCCTTCCATACGTTATGGATTGGCGTATGGATGCATGAGGTCTTCTCATGCGGGTTTCCCCATTCAGACATCTCCGGATCACGGGATATTTGCTCCTCCCCGAAGCTTTTCGCAGCTTATCACGTCTTTCATCGGCTCTTAGTGCCAAGGCATCCGCCCTGTGCCCTTATTGCTTGACCTTTCGCTTCATCACCCTAGCGTAGGTGATGCGGTCTCTTGATTCTC
>NZ_JAAIUN010000115.1:0-363 GCF_013317245.1 Blautia sp. MSK.20.85 | reverse complement strand
CAGATGATCTTCTTCAACAGTTCTCCATCATTTTTATCCAGCCGCTCCTGCCATTTTCCATAGAGCTGCTGCAGAATTTCGGGCGATATCATCCCCATGACACGCCGGATCGTATCATGAGAGGGGATTCCGTTTTTTAGTTCAATATACTTTCGAAGATAATCCTGATAGCTTTCTGCAAACAATGCCATCTCAACCCAGTCATCCGCATTCGCAAGAGTTGCAAACAACACAATGACAAGAATATCCTTCAACGTATGACGAACCTTTGTCTGCTGACGAGTATCTTCAATGTATTCCATCCACTCTAATAATTCCTGCATAAATAACACCCCTTTTTCTTTTATTTTACTAGAAAAGGGG
>NZ_JAAIUN010000024.1:0-55838 GCF_013317245.1 Blautia sp. MSK.20.85 | reverse complement strand
CGCACGTACGGATCTGTGAGGGGCTAAGATTGAGAGGTCTTAGTCTACTCGACTGAAAAATTGAGAAAATCGGAGTTTGAGGAGCATCACCGTTATGATTAGAGAATTACGGAAAGTGGATATAAATAAAGTTGCAGAAATATGGTTAGATACAAATATAAAGACACATTATTTTATCTCTGCTCAATATTGGAAAAGTAATTTTGAGTTAGTAAAAGAACTTCTATTACAGGCAACTGTCTATGTTTACGAGGATAAACAGGAAATACAGGGTTTTATAGGGTTAAGTAACGAATACATTGAAGGTATTTTTGTTTCTGCCGAAATGCAATCTCAAGGTATAGGTAAAATTTTGCTAAACTATGTAAAGGGAAAAAGAAACAAATTAATCTTAAATGTATATCAAAAAAATACACGGGCAATATCCTTTTATCAAAGAGAAGGATTTGAGATTCAGTATAGCGGTTTGGATGAAGCTACTGGAGAAAAAGACTATGTAATGGCATGGCAGCAGAAATAGAAATTCAAGTTTTAGTGTTTGGAAAATTATGACTTAGTGTGCAAGTTGGGAGAAAATATGGTAACGGAAAAAGAGAAAAAAGCATGTCGATTTATTGCCGAATGGCTATAAGATTGTGAGACAGTCTCTGGTAGATGATCTGGAGGGCGAAAAAAAGGTATGTTGGGAGACAGAAATTTTGCAGGATGATGATAGTGGATTTACTTATGAAATCAGCAGGTGTCTGTATTTCGATACCTGTAAGGAACATGGCTATGCAGAGTTCTGCAAAGTATTTTGCAACCATGACTGGTATGCTTATGGAGTATTAAAGCATCATTCGAGATTTATCAGAAAATCGACGATTGCCGAAGATGGAACTGTATGTCATGATACAATCGAGAAAGTAACAGAGAAACATTTTTTATAAAACCGAAAAATTGATTATGGGAGGAAATTGAAAATGGCGAAAGAAGAGAGATTTGAAAAAATATATTCTCAGGGAGCATTAACTACTACTGAGATATGGGTGGATAAGGAAACTGGTGTGAATTATTTATATCATGCATGTGGGTATTCAGGTGGACTGACTCCATTGTTGGACAGAGATGGGAAACCAGTTATTTCTCAGGCTATAAATAGATGACCTTAGAAACAGCAACTGTTATGGTAAGTAACAGCATCGTCACAATATGTATATGGTCGATTGGTGTGTGCGGTAATATACTATATTCAGAAAAACAATTCAGGAGATTTTTATGAGAAGATCAGGTTGGACAAAATGGTTGATCGTGATTCCGGCAATGCTAGGCATTGTGTTGGTGACCTATGTGCGGTATACAACGGATATCTGGGGATTTGGTGCATTTATCTGCCAGCTGATTGCAATTTTGGAATTGGCTTATGGTCTGCGAATTGCGATGCTGGCACAGAATAGAAAGAAGTCCTATCGGTTAACACCGGAAGAACGACATGAGTATGCACGGTATTTATATGAGAAGCAATATCACCGTTACCCTGCTGTAGCGAATCAGATGCTTTTGGTTATGGCACGGATGAGTGTACTCCTTAACAATTATGAACGGGCTGCACAGGAGCTGGCAGATATTCGTATAGATAAATTCAATCCAGCACAGTTGAAGTTGTATTATTACCTGAAAGTGGTTACAGCAATGGCAGCAGGAGATGCGACAGGGATTCAAGAGAGCCAGATGTGTTACGCAGGGATTCCGGATACTAAATGCACATATCCGTCAAAAGCAGAGCTTGCTATGTGGATAGAGCAGAGAGCGGCAGCGCAGATGGCAGAGGCACTGAAGAAGGCAGTGCCGGATAAAAAAGAGCATCCGATACGGATCAGTATCATTACTTTGGTTCTTGCGTATAGTACCTTCTTCTATGGATTGTGGTATGGTATAAAACGTGATATGGGATATGAAGTGAGATATCGTTTCGCAGAAATATCGATTACTGTTATTACAATCAGTCTGGCGGTTCTTTTGATCTGGGGGATCGTGAGTTTATACAGACACAATTGCCAGGCATTATCCATACAATTCGGTAAAAACAAAGTGGCATTGATAATTGTCTATGGAGCTGCTGCGATATTTGCACTTTTGATTATTGGAATGAGTGGTCTGAGTGTAGTGTTCGGAATGGATGGAACAGAAACGGTGACTGGTTGTGACAGCAAATATACGTATATAACTGTGCAGGAAGATTATGGTGGTGAACGGAGATACAGAACCAATAATCCATTTGTTATGCAGAGTATGGATGGTCTGTGGTGGTCTTCGGATACAATAGATGAAGAAGATAATCAAGAAGAGGATACTACAGAATTACCGGATTTGGATACAGAGAATTCAACAGATTCAGAGGATATTCAGAGTGGAAATACCATAGAAGATTACAAGACAGAAGGGCAGCATGATGGTCTGACAATTCAAAATGCAATGCTGGCAGTTTATAATTACCTTCAGGAGCAGAATACACTTCAAAATATGGCGTTCAGTTACACGGCGAATGCAAAGGGAGAAGTCTATGCTGTCGTCAGCGAAACGCAGGAAACAAAGAACGGTAATACGGTAAATGTGAGATACTGTCTGTACGATAATGGTTCCAAGACAGATGCAGATGGTAATTCCTGCGAAGAACTGGTGTTAGAAAAAGTATATCCGGATGGCAATTACGAGACCGAATTGGTAGATTTTTATCTGGTAAATGCAGATACGATGCAGGTGACAGACGAACAGAAGAATACGTGGTAAAATAAATTCTGGGGAAGTAGGTGCATTGTATGACAATGAGAGAAAAAATAAAACTATTATCGTAAATGTTTCAAGCGGACTGGGTTCTTTTGGAAGTATGCAAAAGGACTCCAAGACATAAGAGGTGAACTGCGCTGATCCAGGTGCCACGGCAACAGATTTGAATGTCGACGGAGGAAAGCAAACAGTACAGGCGCAATCGTAAAACTTGCAATGATTGATAAAACCGGACTAACAGTAACTTTTATTAGTCGATTTGGAAATATGCCTTGGTAATCAACAATTCCGGTTTTACTGACTAAGAAAATGAGGAGGATTCATAATGAGTGAGAAAACAGAGATTACTTTTATGCAAACAAGACTAATCCGGCTTGCTTCAGAAGAGTGGCATTTACCTGTTGAACAGATTATCCACTTGTTTAAAGAAGCCGATGTTCTTGGATATATAGAAAAATGCTATGGGATTTTTCATTGTGAAGGCGATGAAGCTGTGCTTGAAGATATTACTGAATTTTTGCAAAGAAAGGGGATAGAGATTAGTGCTTGAGTTAAAAGATGGATTTGTTCTCTATCATGGAAGTTATTGTGAAGTAAAAGAGCCAGATCTTGCCAAATGTGCAAAGAGAAAAGATTTTGGACAGGGATTTTATTTAACCACATCAAAGGAACAGGCAGAAAGTTTTCTGAGAACCTCAATAGCCAAAGCCATCGCAACCGGAACAATTGAAGAGGGGCAGAAGTTTGGATATATTTCAACTTTTGAATTCAAACTTTCAGAAAATCTTGAAACGCATATTTTTGAAAATGCAGATGTGGACTGGTTACATTGTATCGCCGCTCACCGAAAGAAAAAAATGTTTATTGAGGTTGAACGTGAAATGGCAAAATATGATATCATTGCAGGAAAGATTGCGGATGATGCAACAAACGCTACTCTTACCGCTTATCTTGCGGGTGCTTTTGGGACTGCAGGTGATAAAGTAGCAGACGATTTCTGTATCAGACAGTTGCTGCCGAATAAATTGAAAGATCAATACTGCTTTAAAACTGAGGCAGCTATTGAGTGTCTGAAATTTGTGAAAGGTGAGAAGATATGGCTGAAGTAACAATTCCAAAGGAAAAAATGAATTATACAATCGACCTTCTGATCACTATGGTGACAGATGAAATCGCAGAAGAGACAGGCAAGGACAGAAACGAGGTATTGACAGATTTTTTGTGTTCAAAGACAGGAAAAGCACTGTATGATGAGAAGACAAAGCTGTGGTGCACTGGTCCGGCATATATAGCTGAACTGTATATGGAAGAATTAAAGAAATCCTGATATGGGATGTGAGTTTAAATTTATACGACAATGGTGACAAAGACTTTCATTCCAAGGAGCAACAATTAAATATTTCAAAAACGCTGAGGTCAGCATTTCCTAATCACAGGACAACGACCTCAGTTTTTTATACCCAGGAATCGGCATTCATGAATAAGCCGGTTCTTTTTGTTTACAGAAAAAAGAAGGAGTACAAGAAAATGAGCAGAGCAAAAAATCCAAAGTATGAATCCATGTCATTGGAGGAACTGAAGGCCAACATGGAAAAGAGCAGACAGGAACTGGAGGCAGCAATTCACCACAAAAACATTCTGGAGCAGCGGAAGAAGCTGGTAGAACGCAGGGAACGTTCCCACCGGCTGATTGTCAAAGGGGCAGAGTTTGAGAAAGTATTTCCGCTGTCCAGAGATCTGGAACAGGAAGACGTCCAGGACATGATGAATCAACTGCAGAACAGCAGTTACAACAAGAGTATTGTGCGGCAGGCTCATATAGCCGCCTTACACAAAGATCAACAGCAGATTGCAGAAGCAGTAAAAAAGACAGAGAAGGGAGATGACAGTTAATGGCACTGTATCATTTTTCAGTAAGGAATGTATCCAGAGGGAAAGGGCAGATGGTGGTCGCTTCCGCAGCCTATATTTCCGGGCAGAGGATTTTTGACAGTTATTACAACAAGATACACGATTATACGAGCAAGTCAGGTGTGATATTTACAGAAATCCTGACACCGGAGTATGTGCCAGAGCGTCTGACTGACAGGGAAACACTCTGGAACGAGGTGGAGCATGTGGAACGGAACAACAAGGCACAGCTTGCCTATTCGTTTGACATTGCACTGCAGAATGAATTGACACTTGAGGAAAATATCAGACTGGCAAAAGAGTTCTGCCAGGAGCAGTTTGTGGCACGTGGCATGATCGTGGATCTGGCAGTCCATGAGGGAAAAGCGGAAAATGAAGAAGAACCGGATAATCCCCATTTCCATGTGCTTGTCCCAATCCGTCCTTTTACAGAGGAAGGAATCTGGGGCAATAAGCAGAGAAGGGAATATATTCTTGATGAGGATGGAAACCGGGTGAAGGATACCAAAGGAAAAGATATGTTCAATGCTGTTTCTACTACCGGATGGAATGATCCGGAGCTTTTAAAAGAATGGCGGCGGGCATGGACAGAGAAAGTAAATGGGAAATTCAGGGAGTGCCACATGGCATCCAGAATCGACCACCGTTCCTACAAAGAACAGGGGATTGACCTGATCCCGACCATCCATGAGGGATATGAAGTCCGGGCAATGGAGAAAAAGGGAATCAAAACGGTGATCGGAGAATTGAACCGGGCAATCCGGCAGTTTAACCAGATGTTTATTTCTCTGAAAGAATCCATTCAGTGGATGAAGACAGCTTATGAGGAAATGAAAGCAGAGCTGGATCGCAGGCAGAACCCGACACTGCTGGAAAGCCTGCAGGATTATTATGATAAAAAGACACAGGGCAGACCACCACTTCCCAATTTTTATGCGGAGATGAAACAGAGAGGTAAGAATCTCTCCAATTTACAGGAGTTTGCAAAATCCATCAGTTATCTTCAGACACATCAGATAGAAACGATGGATGACTTGCAGGAACGGATTGAGGAACTGAACGGTGTTGTTTCTGTCAGTAAAAAAGAAATTTCTGAAAAGCGGAAACAGTTAAAGGAACTTGAGAATCTGGAAAAGATGGCAGAGGTAATAAAAACAAATCAGCCATTGATTGATGAGTATAACCATTTCTATTTTCAGAAAAGACGGGAGAGATATTATCAGCAGCATAAAAAAGAAATCAATTATTACCGCAAATGTGAACGGGAACTGAAACAACATCTGGATAAAAATGGAAAAGTGCCAACTGCCAGATGGAAACGGGAGAAAGAAGAACTTCAGGCGGGGATCGAAGAGCTGAAAGCAGATAATCAGCCGTACCAGGAGGAACTAACTTTTGTGAAAAAGGTACAGAGCTGTGCGGATATTGCCAGACGTGACCGGGAAATGGCAGAAGCAGATACTTCCGGGCGTTCAGAAGAAAAAAGGGAGAAGCAGGTGAAGTTCCCGACATTTTACACAGTTCAGGCGAAAGAGATTCTTGAAGAAAACGGGAAAGCAGAGCAACAGCCGTTGAACCAGTCGGAGCAGAATCCAGAAAAGAAGACCTCTCTTCTGAGAAAACTGGATGAAAAAAAGAAAGAGTGTGCAGAGCGTGATGCAAAACAACAGGCAGTGAAGAAAAAGCGAAACTATGACATGAGTTTATAACAGTCTGTCAGCAGGACAGACGGGAAAGGATGAGCAAAATGCAGTATACAGAAGAACAAATTATAAGAGCAAATCAGACAGATCTTGTTTCTTTTCTGAGCGCACAGGGAGAACAACTAGGGAAAAGCGGAAAGGAATACCGTTGGAAAAAGCATGACAGTGTAACGGTATCCGGAAACCGGTGGTACAGGCACAGTCAGGGGAGGGGTGGCTATCCGGTGGATTTTGTGATGGAATTTTACAATGCCACATTTCCGGAAGCTGTCAAGATGCTAACCGGGGAGGAAGGCGAAGGCAGGAACAGTACCTGCCCCGCCCCGTCCCCTGACTTCCGATTACCAGAGAAAGAGGAAAATAATGATAGAATCATCAGATATCTGACAGAAAACAGAGGGATTGAAAAGAATATGGTGGAGGAATGGATCGGCAGTGGGGATATTTATGAAGAAAAGAAGCACCATAATGTGGTGTTTGTTGGCAGAGATGCAGACGGTATTCCAAGATATGCCCATTGCAGGGGAACTGGTGAAACAAAATACCGGGGAGATGTGGCTGAATCTGATAAATCTTACGGATTCTGTCACAGAGGGACGGATAATCAGTTGTTTGTGTTTGAAGCAGCCATTGATCTGCTTTCTTTTATCCAATTATTTCCCAAAGACTGGAAAAAGCGGAGCTACCTGAGTCTGGGTGGCATTTCCAGTGCGGCACTGATGGCTTTTCTTTCTGAACGCCCTCAGATTACTTCGGTTTTCCTGTGCCTGGATAATGACCATGCAGGGAATGAAGCCAGTGAGAAATTGGCAATAGAAATCCCGGACGGATACAGTGTCATCCGTCTGAAACCGTCCCGAAAGGACTGGAATGAAATCCTCTGTGATAAAAATGCAGACAGGAAGAAATCAATCATTGAAACAGTTACAATGAAAGTACCGGAGAAGGAAGAACTGGTGCCGATGTTGTGTTATGAAGACATTGAACAGACCAGTGTAGAATGGCTGTGGTTTCCCTATCTGCCATTTGGAAAACTGACGATTATTCAGGGCAATCCAGGAGAGGGAAAAACTTATTTTGCCATGATGCTGACCGCAGCCTGCACGAACCGTAAGACTTTCCCGAACATGGAAGAGATTGAACCTTTTAATGTGATCTATCAGACTGCAGAAGACGGTATGGGAGATACGATTAAGCCGAGGCTGGTGGAAGCAGGAGCAGACCTGAGTCGGGTGATGGTCATTGATGATACAGAGGAAGCATTGACGTTATCCGATGACCGTATTGAAAAAGCAATCCGTCAGAATCAGGTCAGACTTTTAATCATTGATCCGGTACAGGCTTTTATCGGTGCCGATGTGGATATGAACCGGGCAAATGAAGTCCGTCCGGTATTCCGGAAACTGGGAATGATCGCTGAAAAGACCGGTTGTGCGATTGTGCTGATCGGACATCTGAATAAATCTTCAGGGACACAGAGTACTTACCGGGGACTTGGTTCTATTGATATCATGGCGGCGGTGAGAAGCCTGCTTTTTATCGGGAAAGTAAAGAAAGACCCGACAACAAGAGTACTGATCCATGAGAAAAGTTCTCTTGCACCTCCAGGTGAGACGATGGCATTTAAACTTGGAGATGAAGAAGGATTCCGCTGGGTGGGAGCTTATGAGATTTCCGCAGATGATCTTCTGGACGGAAAGGAAGGAAAGCCGACAGAAACAAAACTGCAACGGGGAACGAAACTGATCTATGAACTGCTTGCAGACGGAAATGCAGTCACAATCCGGGAGCTGGATGAAAAGGCAAAAGCACAGGGAATCTCCCAGAGAACCATGCGAGAAGCCAGAAGCCGGATGAAAGAAGAACTGGATTATCGGATGAATGAAAAGCAGGAAAATACCATTCGATTAAAAAAACAAGGGAGAATGGGTGACGGCAGAATTTTGGAGTGAACGGCAGGCTTTATAGATACCCTATCTGCCGTCTGCCGGTGCAAGGCAATCAAACGGAAATAGCAGGTATCCATACAGAATAAGGATTGCTGTGAATCTGGAACAAAAATGAATTGTAATATGGCGGATATAATGGTATGATTATCCGGTAACAGCAATGTTACGGGGAAGCACCTGTGACAGGGTGTGGCTGCCTCCTGATATTTACAGACCGGAGCCTTTCGGGGTTCTGAGATGAAAGAAAGGAGGTGCGTGATATGACAGCTTATGAGATTATCTCAATATTCTTAGGCGTACTCAGTTTACTGATCGCTTTTGGTAGCCTGTTAATTGCGATTATTGCCTTTCTTGATCGGAAGAACAAGAGGAAATAAAAATGCCTATCCTGTCTGCCAACAGGATAGGCGGTGGTCGTAAGACCATTTAGTCAACTCAGGCGGCATCCACTTTGGAGTGGGTGCTTTTCCTATAACAAATGTACCACACATTCCTCTTGTTTTCAATGGGAAAATTAAAATATGCAGTTCATCTGACAGGGATTTATCCCTGTCTTTATTATATCCCCAATTTCTGAAATGTTAATACAAAAATTTTAATATATGTAACCAACAGTCTGGGCAGTTAATCTGTAAAAATGGATTAGCTGCTCTTTTTTTGCAAAAAATGGAGGTTTTACAATGGCAGTGAAGAAGAAAATTATCAACATCAGAGTATATTTTGACGGTGATCAGGACGCAAAAGAAGTGTTTGCAGAGGTGATCGCACAGAAAATACGTGACACGAAAACAAAAGATAAACTTGCAATAATGAAAGATAAGCAGTATAATGATTATGAGTTCAGTAATCTGAAATCTGCGTAGGATGTGCAAAGTAACGGAGGTATCAGATGAACAACAGATATATGAGTAACAATATAGAAAGAAATGCAACCTGGAGAGTTGGTGTATACTGCCGACTTTCCAAAGATGACGAATTGACCGGAGAGAGTGCCAGCATCTCCAACCAGAGAGACATACTGGTGAATTACTGTCAGTCACAGGGCTGGCAGGTGGTGGATGTGTTTCAGGACGATGGTTATACAGGATTGAACACAGACCGACCTGATTTGCAGAGACTTCTCAAAGCCTGTGAAAAAGGACTGGTGAATCTTGTAATTACCAAAGACCAGAGCCGACTGGGACGAAACCATGTACAGACAGGATTTCTGATGGAGGAGTTTTTCCCAAAGCATGGAGTAAGGTATATCGCATTATATGATAATGTGGATACCTTTGCCGGAGACAATGAGATTGCCCCATTTAAGAACGTGCTGAACGAGATGTATTCCAGAGATATTTCCAAGAAAGTCCATGCGTCCTATCACCTGCAGGCAACCAAGGGAAAGTTTACAGGTGTTGTTCCACCACTGGGATATCAGAAAGACCCGGAGGAAAAGGGACATCTCCTGATTGACGACGAGACAGCACCGATTGTCCGGAAAATTTTCCAGTGGGCGGTGGACGGTCATGGGATTAACTTTATATCCAGAGAACTGGAACGCCAGCAGATTCCCTGCCCGTCATGGTGGCACCGGAAACGGGGACTCCGCACCTATTACACAAAATGGGAAAAGAAAGACCCGGAAAATGGGAAATATGTATGGGATGAATCCTATCTGAAATCCCTGCTGATGAATCCCGTTTACTGTGGTGACATGGCTTCCCAGAAAAGGTACTACCGTTTCAAGATTGGCAATCAGGGAGATAAAGCTCCGGAGGACTGGATCACAGTCAGGGATACCCACGAAGCAATCATTCCGCAGGATGTATTTGATCTGGTACAGGCAAAGATGAAAGGCAGGAAACGCCAGACAGAACAGGGAGAATACAGCATGTTTGCCGGATTACTCCGCTGTGCAGAGTGTGGCGGTGCGTTGACGTTGAAGAAGACGCACACCAAAGACCAGCATGAAGTTTATACCTGTTCCACTTATATCCATAAGGGGAAAGCACATTGTACCCAGCACCGGGTGGACGCTGATGACCTGTATGATGCAGTCCTTACCAGAATCCAGGAATGTGCAAAAGCAGTTACCGGAGACGGAACAGAACTGGAAAACCGGGTAAAGGAGTTATGCGAGGAAGATACACAGGGACACAGGGAAAGTCTGGAGAAGCTGGTATCAAAGCAGAAAGACCGCCTGGAAACGTTAGACCGGCTGATTGCAAAACTGTATGATGACCTTATCAATGACAAGATTACAGAATCTGTTTTTGATAAGATGCTGGAGAAGACACAGAAGGAGCAGACAGATATCAAAAAGGAACTTTTCCAGAATGAGAGTGTGCTGAATACGGAAGAAAAACTGGATGCACAGTCCCAGCAGTGGATTGACGATATTAGCGAGTATGCGGACATCAAAGAACTGGATGCCAATCTTCTGAACCGGCTGATCAGTAAAATCGTTATCTCAGAACCGCAGGAGAAAGACGGAACAGAAAATTACTGCCGTACTCCTGAAACGGTCACAATGGAAATTCATTTCAACTTAAAACCAATACCGGAGCTTGGAACCATCGAAAGAGGTTCCGGCTCCCATAAATAAGAAAAATCTATCAAAATTTAATCTATTTTAATCTTTTCAAGGCTCATTTCGAGCAAATATTTTCTCATAAAAGACATAAAACAGTTGATGGCGGGCGGTGGCATCGTACTGATTGGAATAAACCTGATTCCACAGCTTGCAACTTTGTTTGGATAAATAAATGGGTGGAATAACCGAAAAAATAACAGAGTTCATAAAGGATCTGCTAACAGGTTGGATCACATCAAACCTGGATACCATGTTCACCGATGTAAATACCAAAGTAGAAACGATTGCTGCGGAGGTTGGGAAAACACCCCAAAATTGGAACAGTGGCATTTTTTCCATGATAAAAAATTTGTCGGATAATGTCATTGTCCCCATTGCGGGGATGATTATTACATTTGTACTGTGTTATGAGCTGATTTCCATGATTATGGAAAAAAACAATATGCACGATACAGATACGTTTATGTTTTTCAAATACATTTTTAAGATGTGGGTAGCGGTATATCTGGTTACTCATACTTTTGATATTGCGATGGCAATTTTTGATGTAGCGAATCATGTGGTATCCAATGCTGGCGGTATGATAACCGGTTCCGCATCTATTGATGTTACAGAAGCATTGAAAACGCTTCTTGAAACGCAGATTGAAGATATGGGAATCGGAGAATTACTGGGGCTTGGTCTGGAAACGATGCTGGTCAGTTTATGTCTAAAAATCATATCAGTCCTGATTACCGTCATTTTATATGGACGAATGATAGAAATATATCTTTATGTCTCTGTGGCACCTATTCCGTTTTCAACATTTACGAACAGGGAATGGGGAAGTATTGGAAATAATTATGTGAAGGCATTATTAGCGTTGGGATTCCAGGGATTTTTTATGATGGTATGTGTTGCGATTTATGCAGTTCTGGTAAATGCTATTACAGTTGCGGATAATCTTCATACAGCTATCTGGTCAGTTGCAGCATATACAGTTATTTTATGTTTCAGCCTGTTTAAGACCAGTTCCCTGGCAAAATCAATCTTCAATGCACATTAGGAGGAAACAAGAATATGGCATATGTTCCAGTGCCGAAAGATTTTTCAAAAATAAAGACAAAATTAGCACTGAATTTAACTAAAAGACAAATTATATGTTTTTCTCTGGCAGGAATTTGTGGTGTTCCGGTCTATTTGCTGACAAAAGCAGGACTGGGAACAGATGTGGCAGCAACGCTTATGATCATAGTGATGCTGCCATTTTTCTTTTTTGCAATGTATGAAAAGGATGGATTTCCAGCAGAGAAAATATTGCTTCACATTATCCGGCAGAAATTTTTAAGACCTGGAATCAGGGTCTATCGTTCCCAAAACTTATATGACCGGATTATAGAGTACGATAAATTAGAGAAAGAGGGTGCATGGCTTGAGAAAAAGGCAAAAGAAGCCAGGGAAGCGAGAAATCCGTTCCATTTCCTTAAAAAAGCAGACCGAAAAAAATAAGAAACAGAAAACCGGACTTACGAAAGAAGAAAAAAAGCGTCTGAAAGAACTTCGGATGATAAAAGCGGAGAATCAGAAGAAGAGGAAACCTTTTACAGCGCAGGATACGATTCCATATAAGGAAATATATAAGGATGGTATCTGCAGGACAGATGATAACTATTATTCAAAGATGGTGCAGTTCTACGATATAAATTACCAGTTAGCGCAGAATGATGATAAAGCGGCTATTTTTGAGAACTATTGTGAGTTCCTGAATTCATTTGACAGCTCTGTTGAGGTACAAATTACATTTCTTAATCAACAGGTGAATTTTGATGAGTATGCAAAAAATATTGATATTCCAGAGCAGGATGACTGTTTCAATGATATTCGGAAAGAATATTCGGATATGTTGAAAATGCAGCTTTCCAAAGGAAATAATGGGCTTGTAAAAACAAAATATATTACATTTTCCATTAAGGCGGATAATCTGCGAAATGCAAAATCCAGGCTGGAGAGAATTGAAGCCAGTGTATTGAATAATTTTAAGGTGATGGGAGCCATGGCAGAGCCTTTAAATGGGGTAGAACGTCTGAAAATTCTGCATGATGTGATGAATATGGACACAAAAGAATCTTTCCATTTCCATTATGGGATGGTTGCAAAAACAGGTCTGCAGACAAAAGACTTTATTGCACCTACCGGATTTGATTTTCGCAATGACAGCTATTTTCGGATGGGACAGACTTTTGGATGCGTGTCATATTTACAGATTACATCACCAGAACTTACGGATAAACTGCTGGCAGATCTGCTGGATCTGGAAGAGAATCTTATCATCAATATGCACCTGCGTCCAATTGATCCCAAGGCAGCTATTAAAAGCCTGAAAAGTACGCTGTCAAATATTCAGAAAATGAAAATTGAAGAACAGAAGAAAGCGGTCAGAAGCGGATATGATATGGATATTATTCCAACGGACATTTCTACATACGGAGAGGATGTGGAGGGATTGCTCAATGAAATCCAGTCCAGGAATGAGAAACTTTTTGAACTTACTTTTTTGCTGATGAATACAGCGGACAATAAGAGAAAACTGGACAATATTGTGTATCAGACTGCAGGAATCGCCCAGAAATATAATTGCAATATACGGAGACTTCAATATCAGCAGGAACAGGGACTTGTGGCATCACTACCACTGGGAATGAACCAGACTGGAATACAGAGAATTATGACTACGACTTCTACAGCAATCTTTGTTCCGTTTACCACACAGGAACTTTTCCAAGGCGGTGAAGCTCTTTACTATGGCTTAAATGCACTGTCAAACAATCTCATTATGGTGGATCGGAAACGATTGAAAACACCTAACGGCCTGATTTTGGGTACTCCTGGTTCCGGTAAGAGTTTTGCAACGAAAAGAGAAATTCTCAATGTTTTCCTGATTACAGACGATGACATTATTATCTGTGACCCGGAGGGAGAATATTTTCCGCTGGTAAATGCCTTAAATGGTGAAGTTATTAAAATCAGTGCAAAAAGTAATGATTACATCAATCCTATGGAAGTGAACCTGGATGTTATTTATCATCCGGAGAAATACAGGATTAATGGCGATGTGGAGGATATTGATACCATTATTGCTGATAAAGCAGAGTTTATCACATCTTTCTGCGAGGTCATTATGAAGAAACCTCAAAATGCAGAATTAAATGGTGATGAGGTTTCCATGATTGACCTGTGTGTAAAAGACATTTATAAAAAATATCTTTACAATGATCCAAAACCGGAAAATATGCCGACTTTGCAGGATTTCTATGAACGTCTGAACTTTTATGCACCAGATAAACCAGCAGCACAGAACATTGCCAACAGTCTGTAGTTGTATGTAACAGGATCGCAGAATGTATTTAACCATCGAAGTAATGTCGATACGCAGAACAGAGTGGTATGCTTTGATATTCGGGAACTTGGAACCACACTACGAAAAGCAGGGATGTTGATTGTCCAGCATATGGTTTGGACAAGAGTATCACAGAACCGCAGTCGTAGGAAATCAACCCGTTATTATGTGGATGAATTTCACCTTTTGCTGAACCAGCCACAGACTGCTAATTATTCTATTGAAATGTGGAAGAGATTTCGTAAGTGGGGTGGAATCATTACAGGAATCAGTCAGAATGTAACAGATTTTCTTGGCTCTCTGGCAGTAGAAAGTATTGTGGGAAACAGTGATTTTATCCTGATGTTAAATCAGCACAGCGGGGATCAGAAGATCCTTGCGGAGAAATTGAATATTTCCAAGCATCAGATTTCTTTTGTAAATAACAGTAATGCAGGAGAAGGGCTGCTTTTTTACGGAAATGTAATCATACCTTTTGCAGACAGATATCCGCAGGATACCAGAACCTATGCTTTGATGAGTACTAAACCGGATGAGATTCAGACTTAACGGACAAAAAAGCAGAGGTGAGGTACATTGGGAAAACAAAAATATACGGCGAAAGAGAAGAAAGTCAGCCGTATGACCAGAAATGGTCTGGTTGAGGAAAATCTTGCAACAAAGGAGACCAGAAAAGTTACAAACAGCGATCAGGAGTTGCCTTATAAACAGAAGGATGTAGAACAGGCATTTATTACTTCTGAAAAGAAGAAAAACTCTCATAAAAAAGCTGAAAAGAAACAATTTTCCGAAAAAGTTCAGGAGGGAAATCCTGCCAAAAAAGAAGAGGCTGCAAACAGTCCTCCGGGAAAACGAAAAACACAGGGACGGTACAGATACCGGGACAAGCCTGCAGGTGTATCTGTGGATTCAGCGGTAGAAATACGTGAGCGCAAAGAAAAACACAGGAGCCAGTATCAGCGACAGAAAAAGAAACAGCAGAGACTGCAGTTTGGAAAACTGGAGACAGATGGAAGTCTGAAGAAAGAAAAGAAAACTTCGGCTGAAACAGATGGAGGACATTTTCAGGCAGAGAAGAATGATGTTTCTACAAACCGAAAAAAAGGAAAGCAGAAATATAGCCGAAAAACAATAAAAACTTATCAGGAAGTGGATAAGGCTGCAAGAAAACAGGAAGCTGAGAGGCAGAACAAAATTCCGAAAGATTCTGTTTATACCAAGAAAACAAATGAGGAACAGAAAGCAAAGGTAAAGTACCATTTATATTTCGACAAAAAAACAGGGAAAACGGATGGTAAAAAGAAAACCTTGTCTTCTGTTCCAAAGAAAGCATTAAAAAATGCAGTATATCAGAAAGCAGGCGAAGACGAAGAGGAAAACAGTGCTGTAGATGCAGCACATAAGCTGGTGCGTTCAGGTGAGTGGATATTACAGGAACATAGCAGTAGAAATATCCGGAAGAACCGCAGTCAGATACATAAAGAAAACCGTTTAGAGAAAAGAGCCTGGAAGAGTGCATCCAGGTATCAATATCAGAAATATCTGGAAGAACATCCAGAGATGCAGAAAAAGCTGATCAGAAAATTAATACAGAAGCAAAGGATTAAGCGAGAGTATCAGATGGCATACCGGGCTGGGAAGATTGCAAAAGAAACAAAAGACACCTCAATCCGGTCAGTAAATCTTGCTACTAAAATTGCAAGAAAGGCACAGGAAGTATTTGTAAGAAATGTAACTACTCTGATCTCAATGGGGTTGTTATTGATTTTGCTTCTTTCCGTAATGACAGGATTTGCTTCCTGTTCGGCTATGTTTTCTAATGGAATTTCTACGGTAATCGCTTCCAGTTACATTGCGGATCCGGACGAAATTGAAAAAGCAGAGTTGTATTATACGCAGTTGGAAGCCAGTCTTCAACAGAAAATAAACCAGATGGAAGCCCGGTATCCAGGAAAAGATGAATACAGATATAACATTGGTGAAATCGGCCATGATCCTCATACATTGATCAGTTATCTGACTGCCAGTTATGGGGATTTTAAGTTTGATGAGATAAAAGGAGAACTGGAAACAATTTTTTCTTTACAGTACGGAATCACCGTAGAGGAAAAAAGTGAAACCCGGCAGGAAACATCTACAATACAGGTAGGGCAGTCATTGGGAAATGTTGTGACCAGTGGATACTGTAATTGTCCCATCTGCTGTGGCGTGTGGAGTGGAGGACCTACTGCTTCAGGGGCAATGCCACAGGCTAATCATACGCTTGCGGTTGATGCTGCAAACCCATTTCTTCCAATGGGGACGAAAGTAGTGATGAATGGGATTGAGTACACCGTAGAAGATACTGGAAACTTTGCCCAGTATGGTGTCCAGTTTGATGTTTATTATGATAATCACGCAGTAGCTGAGGCACATGGTCATCAGATCTGGGAATGTTTTCTGGCAGAGGGCAATCAGAACTCTGTGGAAGTTACCCGTACAGTAACTGCAGATGTACTGAATGTTTCTGTTCAGGCAAAACCGCTTAGAAGTGTTATTCTGTCCAGAATGGAAGAGGATGAGCAGGAAATTTATGAAGAGGTCTATTCCAACAGAGGAAATTTACAGACATATAAAACTCCGGTTGAGTTAAACTGGTATGCCTATATCAGTACCTATTATGGGTATTCTGTAAACAATGGAACCGGGCAGACACAACTTCACAGAGGTGTGACGATTAATGTACGACAGGGAACAGAAGTGAAGTCAGCGATGAATGGTTTTGTTGTAGATGTAGGATATAGCGGAACTTTTGGAAATTATGTAGTTACGCAGGATAAAAAAGGTGTGCAGATTAAATACGCTTATCTGCAGAGCATTTCGGTAGCAAATGGTCAGGAAGTAACAACAGATACTGTAATTGGTACAACGGGAAGTACAGGAAGTGCAACCGGAAGCCAGTTATATTTGGAACTGGTCAAAGATGGGGAATATTATAATCCTGTTTTTTATATCAGTACCGGAGATAGCGGGCTGTATGTTGGAGGAGGCAGTTATGATGATGAGACTGTGCGGAGATTATTTGCGGAAGCAGACAAATATCTTGGTATGCCGTATGTATGGGGCGGTTCCAGCCCGGAGACTTCTTTTGACTGTTCTGGTTTTGTAAGCTATGTGTTTACCAATTCGGGTGTCTGCAATATGGGAAGACTTACTGCACAGGGAATTTATGACATTTGTATGCCTGTATCACCAGAAGAAGCAAGGCCAGGAGATATTATCTTTTTCACTGGGACGTATGATGCGGGAGAGCCGGTTACCCACGTAGGAATTTATGCCGGAGATGGACAGATGATCCATTGTGGAAATCCAATTCAGTATACGTCCATTAATTCTGCATACTGGCAGTCTCATTTTTATGCTTTTGGCAGGCCATAAGGAGGGGCGTATTTGAACATTGAACGAATAAAAGAAGAACTTGCAAGAACCTACGTTAAGATTGAAAAGCTACAGAAAAAAGCAAGGGATCTGGAAGAACAGAAGAAACAGGCAGAGGATATGGAGTATCTGAAAATTATCCGAAGCAATGGAGTTTCCGCAGAGGAACTTCAGTTGATGATTGATATCAGCAAGGAGGAACAAAAAAAGATATTGGAAACCAGAGAAAAGGAGCAGACAGAAAATGAAGAAATTTCATAAAAGAGCAGCTGTATTTTTAACCGCAGCTACGTTAGCAGGACTTCCAGCAGGAGCTTTCTTTTATAGTTCGCCCGGAAGTCTGACTGTATGGGCAGATAATGTAGAAGTGGAATCATCAGAAGAAAGCAGCCCGGAAGATGTTGATTTTTCAGATGGATCAGAAGCTGAAATTCTTGCAGATCCGGTGGAACAGGCACAGGAAGATGCAGGAAATGATATGACGGAAACACCGGAAGTAGGGATTACCTTTACAGAACCCGAAGGCTGGCAGACAGATACGGCAACTGTAAAAATTCAAGTGGAAGATACAAAGAATACAGGTGCTTTTTCTATTGCAAAAGTAGAAGCAAGACTTTCAGAAAATGGAGGATGGTCAGACATAACCGGAAATATGGAAGTATCCATCTCTTCTAATTGTAGTGTTTATGTGAGAGTTACCGATCAGAATGGAAATACTTATGAGCAGAATCGTTACATAGAGTGTTTTGATAAAACCAAACCAACTATTATTGCGGCTGCGAAGAATGGGATACTGATCGTGCAGGGAGTTGATGCGGAATCGGGAATTGCTGCTTTGTATGTCAATGGAAATGAATTCACAGAACTGACGAATAATACATTAAATGTCCGTTTGCAAAAAGCGGATACTTCCTATGAATACTTTACCCTGCAGGCAAAAGACAAAGCAGGAAATATGTCAGAGATCTATAAAGTAGGAAACCCTTATTATGAAAATCCAGATGCAGTAAAAGAGAATACAGAGGTTTCCGGAACGGAGCAGAATGCAGCTTCTTTGCCAGCCGATGGAACTGCAAGTAAGCCCACCAGTGCTACGGCAACCGTAACGGAACATCAGACAACGAACGAGACTGCTACTGCACCAACAGAACCAGAAAACACAGGAAATGAAACGGATACAGAAGCAGATACCGGACGGGTGCAGGGAGAAAGTTCTGCTTCCGGCATGACAACAGGAACAGTTCAGGACAAAGGGGGAAAGGAATTTTATACGATCAAGACAAAAAGTGATAAGGTTTTTTATCTGATCGTAGATAAGGATAAAACGGATGAAAATGTTTATCTTCTTACAGAGGTAGGCGAAAATGATCTTTTGAACTTTACGGATACCAACATGGTCACACTTCCACAGAACCAGGCTATTGCAGAATCCGCACTGCCACTTGAAACAGAGAAGATCACAGAGATACCGGAACCAGAAGTTACGATCATACCGGAAGAAAAGGAAGAACCTGAGAAGAAAAGCAATAATTCTGGCACGATTTTATTAATGCTGCTGGTTCTGGCAGGAGTTTGTGGTGCTTACTATTATTGGAAATTTATGAAAGGAAGAAATACTTCTTTTGATTATGAAGAGGACGAGGACGACGATGAGGAGGAAGATACAATTCGTGAGGATGATGAAGAATTAGAAGAATATGAAATGGAAGGTGAAGTAGAAGACGAAGAATCAGAGGAATAACTTTGTTTCACTTAATTACAGCGACAGGTGCAGAAAGGAGATTGAAAATTGCAGCTTGTAATTGCGGAAAAACCCAGCGTAGCCAGAAACATTGCGAAGGTGCTTCATGCCACAAACGTAAAAGATGGCTACCTGGAAGGAAAAGAATATCTGGTTTCCTGGTGTATTGGGCATTTGATTGAACTGGCTAGTGCGGATCAGTACCGGGATGACTGGAAAGCATGGAAATATGAAACACTTCCCATGATTCCGGAGAATTGGAAATATCAGATTAAAGAAAGTACCAAAGGGCAGTTTCGGGTTTTAAAGGAACTGCTTCACAGAGCAGATATCACAGAAGTTATATGTGCAACAGATGCAGGAAGAGAAGGGGAGTTGATTTTCCGTCTGGTATATAACCAGGCAGAATGTAAACTTCCCTTTAAAAGACTGTGGATTTCTTCCATGGAGGAAAAAGCAATTCTGGAAGGATTTCAGCAGCTGAAAGATGGACATGAATATGATGATCTTTATTATTCTGCAGTGGCGCGAAGTGAAGCAGACTGGCTGGTAGGAATTAATGCCACCAGACTGTTTACGGTACTGTATCACCATCGGTTGATTGTAGGTCGGGTGCAGACACCTACACTTGCAATGCTGGTGGAACGGGAAAAGAGCATCGAGAACTTCCAGAAAGAGAAGTATTATCTGGTTCATCTTCTGATGGATGGATTGGATGCTGTAAGCAACCGGATAAAAGAGAAAAGTGCTGCCGTTCAGATGATGGAGGATATGAAGGATGAAACTGCACAGATTCTTTCAGTAAAGAAAGAGAAGAAAAAGGTACAGCCGCCGAAATTATATGATCTGACCACATTACAGAGGGAAGCAAATCGTCTTCTTGGATTTACGGCACAGCAAACCTTGGACTATACCCAAAGCCTTTATGAGAAGAAACTGGTGACGTATCCAAGGGCGGATAGCCAATATCTTACAGATGATATGGAAGAAAATGCTCTTCTGGTTGTCGGGGCAGTAAATAGTATGTTTCCTGAAATGTCAATAAAGGGTTCAGAACCAGATATAAAGAGACTTTTGAACAGTAAAAAGGTATCAGATCATCATGCAATTATACCAACGGTAGAAATTACAAACATGGATTTAAAAGCACTTCCGGGTGGAGAAAAGGAAATTCTCATGCTGATTGCATCAAAGTTATTATGTGCATCGGAACAGGAATACATATATGAGAGTATTAAGACTGAAATTTCCTGTCATGGAGAACTGTTTACTGCATCTGGAAAGAATGTTCTCCAATATGGATGGAAAGAAGTGGAAGAACGGTTCTTTAAATCATATGGGAAAAATGCAGAAAAGCCAGAAGAGGAGGAAAGTGATTTTCCAGATATAAAAATAGGACAGGTATTTGAATGTGTTGTTGTAAAATTTAGTGAACATTTTACAGCACCGCCGAAACATTATACGGAGGATACGCTCCTTAGTGCCATGGAACACGCTGGAAGCTCGGATACGATAGAAGACGCAGAGAGAAAAGGGCTTGGAACTCCGGCTACCAGGGCAGCGATTATTGAAAAACTGATTGAGAAAGGCTTTATTGAGCGTAAAAAGAAGCAGATATTACCTACAGCAGATGGAAGAAATCTGATCAGGATTCTTCCGGAAATGATCAAATCACCAAAACTTACAGCAGAATGGGAAAATGATCTGACACTGATTTCCAGAGGCCAGAAAAATGTAGAAGAATTTCTCTTCGAAATTGAAAAAATGGTTACCAAATTGGTAAGTGATAATGGACAGCCAGTGGAAGAATACCAGAAACTATTTTCAGATGGTCGGAAAGAAATTGGAAAATGCCCAAGATGCGGCAATAAGGTTTATGTGGGAAAGAGAAATTATTATTGTTCAGGAAGTGATTGCAGTTTTACTTTATGGAAAAATAACCGATTTTTTGAGAGTCAGGGAAAAACACTTGATGAAGCAACTGTCAGGAAGCTGCTGAGTGAGAAGCAGGTGCATTTCAAAGATCTGGTATCAGAGAAAACAAAAAGGAAGTATGAAGCAACTATAAAGATGGAGGTTTCAGAAACCGAAAATCCAAAGTTTCAGTTGATTTTCCCGGAACGGAAGAAAGGAAAAAAGAATGAAGAATAAAAAAAATATGAGAAGATTTTTGTCGGGATTCTTGGCAATGCTTACAGTGTTATCTACAATTCTATCTCCAATACTGTCCTATGCGGCAGATGTAGTGCCAGTGCCAGAAGAGCCACCGTTATACGAAGAGGTAAAAAATGAACTTGATGCAGATGAGGTGGTAAAAGCAAAAGATCTGGAACTGGAAACAGGCAGTATTTTTGAAGTGGAGAAAGATTTTACCGGACTGGAAATACCAGATGAAAAAAAGGTGAAGATCACTTTCCATGAGGCAAAAAATGAGGAAAAGCAGGACTTTACAACAGATTACGAAGATACATACAAAGCTGTTTATTATGTAGAGCCAGTAAGTGGCCACCCAATTTATCAGATCAATCGTAAGCTGATTGTAAAGGAAGCGGTGGTGCAGGTTGCTGAATCTGAGAATCAGGAATCTGTAAGCAACCAGGAAGATGAGAATGAAGCAGAAGGCGAGGAACCAGCCATAGGCACTGCAGAGAGTGAAGAACCTGTGCAGGATGAGGTAAATGTAGAAATTCCGTCAGAGGATGAAATCTATGAAGAAGTAACTCCGACAGAAATTCCGGTTGAGGAAGAGCCAATAGATACACCAATCCCGGAAAACCCGTCTGAGGAAGTTTCAACAGAAGAACCTGCCATAGATGATAATCCGGATACAGACAGCACATTTGAAGAAATTACAGATACAGATCCGGAAGAAATGCCAGAGGTGACAGACGACTCTTTTACAGATGGAACAGAGAAAACAGAAGATGCAGATGGAAATTATCAGGTAAATATTGTTCGTGGAGAAGAATTTCATATTGAGCTGAACCATGAAGATGGACAGTATCAGCCAGGAGAAACCGTTGTATTTTCCGGAGATATGCCGCAAGGCAGCTTAATTGCAGTAGGAACAACAAAAGTACAGGCAAACCAGACAGAGAATACAGAAGATTTATTGTATTCAGAGGTGACTTATCACGAAGAATCGGATAAATTCAGTTTTGAAATGCCAGCAGATGACATTGATCTAAGTGTTTCCACGGATCAGGCAGAGAACGGTATCATGTTACTTGCAGCCGATACTCCATGGGATGATGCAACAAATATTGAAGCAAATAAATATTACTATTATTCAGATGGCCAGCTTCATCCGTTTGATACAGTTATGGGACAGGGTGGAAATGACAGCTACAAATATGTTCGTTACAAAGCAGGCGGAAAGACTTATACAGTAAATGCGTATTGTATGCAGCACTCCATGCAGTCACCTCCAAGTGGGACAACATATAAAAATATGGTTGAACTGGATGAGGGCGGAGATGATAAGTATCTGCGGAAAGCTTTGTTCTATGGATATGGCGGTCCTGGATGGGGACATACATTCAACGGGTACAATGTAAAATCCATCATGGAAAAATATGGATGCAGTTCAGAGACAAGAGCCATGCAGCATTACCTGGTTGATTATTTATATGATGGCGAATCCGGATTTGGAGGTGCGCTTTCTACAACAGCGAAAAATATGCTGAAAGAGATTAAAGCAGCTCTTGCTAAAATGCCTGATCCGACAGCAATGAAACTTCTTCCAGGACTTTCTGTTAATGCAACGGGAAAGGAAACAGAAAGTTTTACCTGGAAGGCAAATGAAGCATTTACCATTACTATTCATCTGGAGAATGGAGTAAGCCTTGTTAATGAAACCACAGGAAAAACGGCATCTGGAAATGTCACTGTAAAGGGTGGAGAGAAATTCCATCTTGTAGCTACAACAGCCAATATGGGCAGTCTGAAAGGAAAGTATGCGATCACATCTAATTTTCCTTTGGATTTCCATGCAATGCTTTTAAAACTGGAGAGTTCACAGGACATTGGTTTTGGCTACTATACAGATTCCTCTGACCTGCAGATTACAGTTGACTGGCCGGAAGAAGCAGTTATCGAAATTACAAAGAAAGACGGCGATACTGGAAAAAATCTGGCTGGAGCAGTATATGGGGTATATAGTGATAACGCCTGCACAAAGCTAATTGTTAAAATGCCGCCAACAGACAGTAATGGTTCTTCACGTGTAACCCTTACTAAGACACAGGATACAGTTTACTTAAAAGAAATCACAGCACCAGAAGGTTATGTTGTCCAGGCTTCCTCTTATGGAGTGAAATTAGTAGTTGGCAGTACAACCAAACAGACTGTAACGGACAAAGAGCAGAAAGGAAATCTGACCGTTTATAAAGAGGGTGAGGTTTTCGTAGGAGCTGTATCTGATGAAAATGGAACTTCATTCCAGTATGAGAAACGCCGTCAGAAAGGAGCCGTTTATAACGTATATGCTGCCGAGGATATTGTAACAGCAGGTGGAAAAACAGTTTACAAAAAAGGCGCAGAAGTAGCGAAAAATCTGATCACAGGTGAGAACGGTTCTGTAACGGTAAAGAATCTTCCGCTTGGAAGCTATAATGTAACAGAAGCACAGGCTCCGGAAAATTTTTATAATGCAAAAGAAACAAAAAAAGTAACCATTTCTTATGCAGGGCAGACTGCAGAAGCGGCTTTCTCAGAGACTACCTTTACAAATGACCGTCAGAAAGCAGTGGTGCAGGTGATAAAGAAAGACAAAGATACTGAAAATACACTATCCGGAGGGCATTTTGCTCTGTTTGCAGCGCAGGATATGAAAACTGTGGATGGAAAAGTAGCAGTAAAAAAAGATGCTCTGATTGAGACTGCAATTACTGGTACTGATGGAAAAGCAGCATTTAAAGCAGATCTTCCAGTGGGATTTTCTTATTATGTAAAAGAAGTCCAGGCTCCGGCTGGTTATGTCAGAAATGAGAAAGATACTTATTCTTTCCAGTTCAGTTATACCAATGATGAACAGGCAAAAATTTCTTTCAGTCATACTTTTGTGAATGACAGGGTCAGTGCTGCAATCTTTTTGAATAAAAAAGATGCCGAGACAAAAGAAAATAAGGCACAGGGAGATGCTTCCCTGGAAAATGCGGTGTATGGACTTTATGCAAGAAACGACATTACCCATCCAGATGGAAAGACAGGCGTTATTTATAAAGCCGGAAGCCAGATTGGTACGCTAACTACCGATAAAGAAGGAAAAGCAAGGATAGAGAATCTTTATCTTGGAGAGTATTACATCAAGGAAATTACCCCATCCGTAGGATATCTGGCAGACGAGCATGAATATGATCTTGTATGCAGTGATGAAGGTGATCTGACAGCGGTTGTAGAAAAAGAGTGTACCTCACTGGAAACGGTGAAGAAACAGCCGTTTGAACTTATTAAAGCTGCCAATAATGGAGACACAGATGCTGCATTACTATCCGGAGCTGGATTTAGTGCATATCTGGTATCTTCTTTGGTGGTAAAAGAGGATGGAAATTATGATTTTTCCTCTGCAGAGCCAGTTGTGATCGGTGAAAATGGAGCAACGGAAATTTTTACAAATGAGAAAGGCTATGTAAAATCCATTGCAATTCCATATGGAACATATCTGGTGAGAGAAACTACAACACCCCATAATTACAAACCTGTAGATGATTTTATTGTCCGGATTACAGAGAATAAACCAACAGAGCCGCAGACATGGAGAGTTCTTTTGGATAAAGAATTTTCTGCAAAACTGAAAATTATCAAACAGGATGATGAGACTAAAAAATCTGTTCTAATTCCGGGAACAGAGTTTAAAATTTATGATATGGATCATGAAAAATATGTAGAGCAGGTAACTACATACCCGACAACTGTTACACATACCTCATATTTCACAGATATAGATGGATATCTGATACTGCCTCAGAATTTAAAAATTGGTCATTATAGAATCGAAGAGGTAACAGCACCGGACGGTTATACCATTAACAAAAATTATGTCGAAATACAGGTGGATACCAATACCCTGTATCAGACGGATCCGGTTTCAGGTGATGCGGTCATTGAAGTGGTATATGAGGACCATTCGGTGAAAGGAAAACTCACTGTACAGAAAAAAGGAGAGGTTCTTTCGACCTATAAGAATGATTTTAGGTATGAAGTTCAAAACCTTTCCGGTGCAGTATATGAAGTATATGCTGCAGAGGATATCTATACAGCAGATTTCCAGAAAGATGATACAGGAAAAAGAATCCTGAAATATGCAAAGGGTGCAAAAGTTGCAGAACTGACAACGGATGAATCCGGAAAAGCAGAGCTTGATAATCTGCCTCTAGGAGAATACAAAGTTGTAGAAAAGACTGCACCGGAGGGATTTGTATTAAATGAAGAAGAACAGAAGATTTCTTTCGTCTATGCAGACCAGAATACACCAGTGATCTCACAGAGTGCAGAGTTTATAAATGACCGCCAGAAAGTAGAAGTGTCAGTTGTGAAAAAAGATGCTGAAAATGAGAAAGGGCTTTCTGGAGCAGAGTTTGGTCTTTACGCAAAAGAGGATATAAAAGCAGGGGATAAGGTACTGGTAAAAGCAGACGAACTGCTTACAAAAGCGGTAACAGGTGAAGATGGAAAAACTGTTTTTGAGCAGGATCTGCCATTTGGAACTTATTATATAAAAGAACTGGCAGCACCAGATGGTTTTGTATCTTCAGATGAGCAGATTGAGGTGACTGCGAAATATCAGGGACAGGAAGTAAAAACAGTAAAACTGGAAACCGTTTTTAAGAATGAGCCGACAACAACTGAATTTACGAAATCAGATATTACAACAGGTGTGGAACTTGACGGAGCAACACTGACGGTTTTGGATTCAGACGGAAAAGAAGTAGAAAAATGGACTTCTGTAAAAGGAAAAGCTCATGTAATAAAAAGACTCCATGTGGGAAAAACCTACACACTTCGGGAAGAGTTTGCACCATATGGTTATCTGCAGGCGGAGGAAGTGAAATTTACAGTTTCTGATACTGCAGATGTTCAAAAAGTAGAAATGAAGGATGCTGTTCCGGTTGGACGAATCATCATCAATAAAAAAGGTGAATTTGTCAAGGAAGTTACCTGGAAAGATATGCTGGCAGGCGGCATGGACGCAGCATTTGGCTATGTTACAGGTTCTTTGAAAGATGTTACTTTTGAAATTTATGCAGCGGAGGATATCAAGGCTGCAGATGGGGAAAGCAGTGATTATTATAAAAAGGACGAATTGGTAGCAACAATTACGACAGATGCTCTTGGATATGCAAGATCAGAAGATCTTCCTTTAGGCAAATATTATGTAAAGGAAAAAGAGACGGCGGATGGATATGTTCTGGATGGAGAAATCAGAGAGGTTGATCTGACTTATCGTGATCAGAATACTCCGGTTGTGACTTATGATGAGGACTGGCAGAATAACCGCCAGAAAGCAAAAGTAACTGTAGTTAAGAAAGAAAAAAATACAGACCGTGTTCTGGAAGGCGGAGTATTTGCACTTTATACAAAGAATGATATTTTAAATGCAGAAGGCGAAGTAATCCTGAAAGCAGATACCATGATCGAGCAGAAAGCTACGGATCAGGATGGAAGGATTGTATTTACGGCAGATCTTCCAATCAATGGCAACTACTATGTAAAAGAAGTGCAGGCTCCTGCTGGATTTGTGACAACAGAAGAAATCAAGGAATTTGATTTTGCTTATGCGGGAGAAGAGGTTGCAGAAGTATCCTTTGAGTTCACTTATGAAGATGAGCCAACTACTTTTGAAATCACAAAATCAGATATTACAACCGGGGAAGAATTACCAGGTGCAAAACTGAAAGTATCCGATTCAGAGGGAAACGTTGTGGATGAGTGGACTTCCGGAAGCATACCACACATCATTAAGGAACTGGAAGTTGGAAAGAAATATACATTAACAGAGACAATTCCTGCTGATGGTTATGCAACTGCAGAATCCATTACGTTTGTAGTAGAAAATACTGCAGATATACAGAAAGTAGAAATGCAGGATGATACAACAAAAATTCTGATCAGTAAAGTTGATATGACAGATGGAAGCAGCGAGGTCAAAGGTGCTAAACTGTATATTCTTAATGAAAACCAGGAAGTTATGGAAAGCTGGACATCTGGTGATCAGCCCCATTATGTAGAGAAACTTTCAGTCGGCACTTATACGTTGTTGGAGGAAACAGCACCGAAAGGCTATATTGTGGCAAATAAAGTGACATTTGAGGTTAAGGACACCGGAGATGTTCAGGGAGCCAAAATGGAAGATGAACAGGCAATGGGCAAGGTAATCTTAAATAAAACGGATAAAGATACCAAGAAGCCAATGAAAGGTGTAGAATTTGCCCTTTGTGACAGTAAAGGTAAAGTTCTGGAAACTCTGGTAACAGACAGTGCCGGCCATGCAGAATCAAAGAATTATCCGATTGCGACTTTTAAGAATGGGCAGTATAAAAAAGCAATCACATATATCCTGAAAGAAACAAAAACACTGGATGGCTATCAGCTTGATGAAACCGAGCATAAGATTCAGTTTGAATATGTCAATGACCGTACTCCTGTGATTGAATATACTCTGGATCTGACAAATAAGAAAGCTCCGGAAAAAGACACTCCGGAAACATCAGAAAACCAGGGAGTCAGCACTCCTGGTTCCCATGGTTCTGATGCGACTTCTGTATCCAATTCACCAAAAACAGGAGATAATACAAATATTGCTATTTTTGTGCTGACTCTTGCGGTATCAGCAGGATGTCTGGGAACTGTAGTGGCAGTTAAGAGAAAACGCAAATGATAATATAAATAGTGTTCTGGGGCTGTGGTTACTGCACAGCCCCATTTTGAAAAGGAGAAGAAATTGAAATTAGGAGCAAGAATAAGAAAAATCCGTATGTTTCGCAAGCTAACGCAAAAAGAACTGGGGCGCAGGTTAGGGTATGGAGAAAATAGTGCAGATGTGAGAATTGCCCAATATGAAAGCGGACAGCGCACGCCAAAACAGGAAACGCTTATCCGGATAGCAGAAATATTGGAAGTTGATGTCCGGAATTTTTTAAGTCCTGGAATTGCGACAATGGACGAATTAATGGAAACTTTATTCTGGATGGATGAAGAAAATAGAGGGCTTTTTCATCTGTTCCTGCTAAATGATTCAGAAAGTGAAACAGTTGGAATCACAATAAGGGATAAAAAAACAATGTCTTATCTGCAGGAATGGATGGGGAAAAAGCAGAAATTGGGCGATGGAAGAATCACAGAAGAGGAATATCTGGAATGGAAACTGCATTGGCCAGAGAATAAGAGAAAAACAGAATATAAAACCGTATGAAGTAAAAAGGAATTGCTTTGCGGAGAGTTACCTGTTAGAATATTACTGGAGTAACCGTGTACAGGGTTGGTAAAAACCTCCTGGATTTTCAGATTCCGTTAAGGGATACAGAAGAAGGGAGGTGGAGCGAATGGATACATACGAAGTCTTGAGCTTATTGTTCTTAGGCGGTACGTTTCTGATTGCTTTGCTTGCCTATTTGGATAATAGGGACAACAAGCGAAAAAAATAGCCTACCCTGTCTGCCAACAGGATAGGCAGCTCTCTTTGAGAGCAAAATAAATTAAAACCTAATCCAGGAGCATCCACCTTGTGGGCGGTTACTCTTTTCAATTAGAATATAGCATTTTCTCTCCGAAAAGTAAAGTACATTTTATGCAGCCAATTCTAAAAAAGAGTGGGCTGTTTTTTTATTGATAGGAGGGAAGTTTAATGTCTAAACTACAGGACATCCGAAACTTGGTGCAGGAACATGCCGTATCAGTGAGCAGTTCGCCAGGGGATTGGATGGATTATATGGACACAGCATCAAGGTTATATCGTTATTCTTTTTCAGACCAGCTTCTGATCCATGCACAGCGTCCAGACGCAACAGCCTGTGCATCACTGGAACTATGGAATGAAAAGATGTTACGCTGGGTAAATCGTGGTGCAAGAGGAATTGCCTTGTTTGATGAAACCTGGCAGAATACCAAACTTCGTTATGTGTTTGATATTTCGGATACCCACATGGTAGCCGGAGGCAGAAGCCCATATCTTTGGAAGATGCAGGAACACCAGAGAGAAGAGATCCTCACCCATCTGGCAGAAGTCTATGCTCTGGAAGAAAAGGATGCGGCAACTTTGCAGGACGCATTGATGGCGGTCGCAAGGGAAATGGTCAATGACAATCTGGAGGAATACCTGGATGGATTGGAATATGCTGTAGAAGGTACTTATCTGGAAGATCTGGATGAGGTGACGATCCGCAGTGATTTTCGTCAGCTGGCAACAGACAGTGTTTACTATCTGCTTTCCAGGCGATGCGGGCTTGACCCGATGGAACTTCTGGAAGAAGAGGACTTCATGCATATCACAGATTATAACCGTCTGTCAGTTCTCACCTTCCTTGGAAATGCGGCAAGCCAGCTCAGTGAGAGTATTCTGATTGATATTGGAAAGACCGTACATAAAATTTCTCTGGAAGAAGCGAGAAAAGAGGTTGAAAAATCCAATGAAAGGAATTATAATAACTTTACCACGTTAATGCACGAAATTAAAGATCAGGATGCAGAAACGAAAAAAGAAGAAAATATTGAAAATGAAGGAGGAAACGATTATGGAACTGACATATCATCGCAAGGGAGATTACCTGTTTCCGAATCTGACCGTCGAAGAGGAAGAAGTGACGATCGGGAAATATGGGATGCTGCGGAGGACATTTCTGAAAGAACACAAGAACAGCCTTTATCAGAGCCTGTTTCTGACCGGGAAGCTGAACAGCCATCTGGAACAGATCGAGAAAGCAGCACAGGAGAGAATGGACAGCCAGATGGAGAAATTACTGGAGAAGAGTCCGGCACCGGACAAGGAAGCAGATCCGATGGCATGGACAGCACACATGAACGCACTGATGGCAACAGCGGAAGAGAGCATCTTGACGGAATTGGTATACAGTTAGTCGAAGATACAAGAGAAGATGGATTGAGTAAAGCAGAGGAAGAGATCGCCTCTGCTTTATCTTTGCCCGAATATCCCACCGCAAATGAACAAAGACGGCAGATCGAGGAAAGGGCAGCTGCCCTTTATGCCGGAGAAATTCCGATTCCAGAGCAAGTTGTTGATGAGATCTTACGGACAGGAGGAAACCGGAAAGCCAGCCAGCTCCGGATCATCTATAATTTCATGAGTGAACAGACACCGGAGGAATATACGGAGTTTGTGAAGCGTGAATACCGTAAAGGTGGAAAAGGTTTTCAGATTGATGGAAATGAATATTCAGTCTGGTTTGATGAAACCGGGATGCAGATCGCAGTAGGGCATACGGTTACAGACCATATCTTAGATAAGGCATTTTTATCATGGGAAGATGTCAGCGGACGTATCCATCAGCTTTTAGACCAGGGTGAATATGCACCGCAGTCTGTATTGGATGCGGCAAGAAGTAATGCAGTAAAAGAACACGCCCAGGCTCTTGCCTATATGAAAGGGGATATGGCAGAAGGAGTAGCGGAGATTGTTTTTGACGAAGAGGACTTACCACATCTTCGCAGTATCTATCCGGAGATCACGGATTATCTGGAAGAAAAGCTGGAGGATCCCCAGTGGCTTTCGGAACTGAATGAAAGACTGGATGCACTGGCAGAAGCCTATGAAGAAAATCATTCTATTATGCGTTTCCATCATTATAATCCTATAAATATCTCAAAGCAGTTTCAAAAGTTTGCGGATGAGGTGATTCCTTATCAGGCTAGGGACGGCTTTGCCTGGAAAGAACATCCGATGTTCATTACACAGGATGAGATTGATGCTTATCTTGCAGGAGGTGGAGCGTATTCGCAGGGCAGGCTTAGGACGTATTCCTTTTATCTACTTCATGAAGATGAAAGATCGAGGACAGGTTTTATCAAGGAACAGTATGGGATCGGTGGAAGCAGTCATGCACTGTCTGGTGCCGATGATTCACACGCAAACTATGATGGAAAAGGATTGTTTCTTGCAAGAGGTGCTTATGGGAATCCATATACGTCAATTTTATTATCCTGGAATAAAGTTGCAAACAGAGTAGCTTATCTGATAAAGAATGACCAGTTCCTGCAGGCAGAAGATTATGCTCGTATGCCGGAATATGAACGTGAGCAGATGGCGAATAAGGTACTCCGCTTTTATGACCGTCTTCCGGAAGAGATAGACAGACCCTTTACAGATGACTTCTTCTGGGAAAAACCAGGAAAAGAAATGGTCGCAGTATTAGAGAATCCAGAGCAGACAGAAGAACTGTTACAGAAGATGGATGCAGCATTGGCAGCTCTGCCATTGGATTTTGAAGCGTATGGGACAAACTATCAGCAGAAAACAGAACTTCTTTCGGAACTCCACCAGTATGCAGAAGGAACCTATACGATATTCCCGACACCGGAAGCAGAACCGTCTTTTGCGGAACCATCCGGACACCAGATGACCATGTTTGATTTCTTGGATACGAAGGCAGTGGCAGAACCGACCGTAGTAGATATGTCAGATGTGGAGGAAATAGAAGAGGAAGAGGTTACTGCCGAAGAATCTATTCTGGAAAGTCAGGAACAGGAAAAAGCTGTGATAGAACCATACAACTTCCGTATCCAGGATAATGACCTTGGTGCAGGCGGTCCGAAGGCAAAGTATAAGGCAAATATGGAAGCCATCCATTTGTTACAGACTTTGGAGAAAGAAGAACGTCTGGCAGCACCCGAAGAACAGGAAATTTTATCCCGTTATGTTGGCTGGGGTGGTATCCCGCAGGCATTTGAGGAGAGTAACAGCAGCTGGGCAGATGAGTATCTGGAATTAAAGAATACCTTATCACCAGAAGAATACAGAGCAGCAAGGGCATCGACCTTAAATGCTTTTTATACATCCCCGACCGTGATCCGAAGCATGTATGAAGCACTGGAAAATATGGGACTGAAACAGGGAAATATCCTGGAACCATCGTGTGGAGTCGGTAACTTTATGGGACTGATCCCGGAGAGTATGGGCAAAGCCAATATGTACGGTGTGGAGCTTGACCCGGTTTCGGGCAGGATTGCAAAACAGCTTTATCAGAAAAATAAGATTGCCGTACAGGGATTTGAGGAAACCAGTTATCCGGACAGCTTTTTCGACTGTGTGATAGGCAATGTTCCATTTGGGGCGTATCAGGTCAGTGACCGCAGATATGACCGGCATCATTTTATGATCCATGATTATTTTATTGCAAAATCCCTTGATCTGGTGCGTCCCGGTGGCGTAGTGGCTGTGGTAACTTCCAGTGGAACGATGGATAAGCAGAATCCGGCAGTGAGACAGTATATCGCAAATCGGGCAGAACTGCTTGGAGCCATCCGATTACCGAATAATGCGTTCCAGAGAAATGCCAATACCAGTGTTGTTTCTGATATTTTGTTTTTCCAGAAAAGGGACAGGGCATCCATTGAGGAACCGGAATGGTTAAATTTAAAGGAAATACCGGAAGGCTATTCGGTCAATGCTTATTTTGCAGAGCATCCGGAAATGGTGCTTGGTGATTTTACTACAGAAAGTACCCAGTACGGAAAGCAGGAAGTGACCGTAAAACCAAAAGAAGGCATTACCTTAGAAGAACAGTTAAAAGAAGCTATCAGGAATATCCATGGCACGATTACGGAACTGGAACTTTCGGATACAGAGCTGGAGGAGGATGTTGTCTCTATCCCGGCAGACCCGGATGTAAAGAATTTCAGTTTTACCGTAGTGAATGAGGAAGTCTATTACCGGGAAAATTCTGTGATGAACCGCATGGAGCTTCCGGCAATGACAGCGGAACGTGTCAAAGGGATGGTGAAGATCCGTGATGTTACGAATGAACTGATCCAGTGTCAGATGGAAGAGGGAAGCGATGAACAGATCATAAAGCTGCAGGGAAAACTCAATGAAGAATACGATACCTTTACAGCAAAATATGGTCTTATCAGCAGCAATGCCAATAAGAGGGCATTTAGTCAGGACAGTAGTTATTGTCTTTTGACTTCTCTGGAATTTCTGGATGATAAGGGAGAACTGAAACGGAAAGCGGATATTTTTACCAAAAGGACAATCCGTAGGGCAGAAACGGTAACTTCCGTGGATACTGCCAGTGAAGCACTTGCGGTTTCTATTGGTGAGAGGGCAGGCGTTGACCTTTCCTATATGGCACAGCTTTCCGGGAAAACAGAAGAGGAGCTTACTGAAGAACTGGCAGGGGTGATCTTTAAGAATCCAATCGGTGAAAAATGGGAGCCGTCGGACGAATATCTTTCTGGAAATGTGAGGGAGAAACTTCAGATTGCCAAACAGTTTGCAGAAGATCACTCGGAATATCAGGTGAACGTGCAGTATTTGGAGCAGGTACAGCCAAAAGATCTGGATGCATCAGAGATTGAGGCGAGACTTGGGGCAACCTGGATCTCTGAGGATTACATTACACGGTTCATGGCAGAAACATTCCATACACCAAGATATTATGTAGGGAGCAAGGTCAAAGTCCAGTATGCCGAAGTGACCGGACAATGGAATGTTATGGGAAAGAATGTGGACAGTTACGGAAATGCTCTTGTTACTTCCACATATGGAACGCAGAGAGCCAATGCCTACCGTCTTTTGGAAGATGCCTTAAACCTTAGGGATACCAAGATTTATGACACGGTACAGGATGCCGAGGGGGAACACCGGGAATTAAACCGGAAGGAAACAATGCTGGCACAGCAGAAGCAGGAACTGATCAAAGAGGAATTTAAGGAGTGGATATTTAAAGACCTGCACCGACGGGAAGATCTCTGTAAGATCTATAATGAACGATTTAACAGCATCCGTCCACGGGAATATGATGGAAGCCATATTCAGTTTGTCGGCATGAACCCGGAGATCACCCTAATGCCGCACCAGAAAAACGCAGTGGCTCATGTGCTGTATGGAAATAATACCCTTCTGGCTCATTGCGTAGGAGCAGGGAAGACGTTCCAGATGATTGCAGCCGGTATGGAATCAAAACGGCTGGGACTCTCACAGAAGAATCTTTATGTTGTGCCAAACCATCTGACCGAGCAGTGGGGCAGTGATTTCCTACGTCTCTATCCGGGAGCAAATATCCTGGTGGCAACGAAGAAAGACTTTGAGCCGGCAAACCGAAAACGGTTCTGTTCCCGTATTGCGACAGGGGATTATGATGCCGTGATCATTGGACATACGCAGTTTGAGAAAATCCCCCTTTCAAAAGAACGGCAGATTGCCATGCTGGAAGATCAGATTGCAGATATTACGTTCTCCATTGAAGAAGCAGCACATCAGGCAGGGCAGAATTATACCATCAAGCAGTTGGAAAAAACAAAGAAAAGCCTGCAGGCGAGGATGAAAAAACTCAATGACCAGACCAGAAAGGATGATGTAGTAACTTTTGAGCAATTAGGTGTAGACAGACTGTTTGTGGATGAAAGCCATTCATTCAAAAATCTTTTCCTATATACAAAGATGAGAAATGTAGCAGGTATTTCACAGACGGATGCACAAAAAAGTTCCGATATGTTTATGAAATGCCGGTACATGGATGAACTGACAGGCGGCAGGGGAATTACCTTTGCTACGGGTACTCCCGTATCGAACAGTATGACCGAGCTTTACACTATCATGCGTTATCTCCAGTATGACACACTCATGCGTATGGGCATGGGACACTTTGATTCTTGGGCTGCAACGTTCGGGGAGACAGTAACCGCAATCGAATTATCACCGGAAGGAACGGGCTATCGTGCGAAAACACGGTTTGCCCGTTTTTTTAATCTTCCAGAGCTGATCTCCATTTTTAAGGAAGCTGCGGATATTCAGACATCGGATATGCTGAATCTTCCTGTACCGGAAGCAGAGTTTATCAATGAAGTCTTAAAACCAAGTGAAGAACAGCAGGAAATGGTCAGTGCCTTTTCGGAACGTGCGGAAGAAGTAAGAGCCAGTCTTGTGAATCCAACAGTGGACAACATGCTCAAGATTACTAATGACGGAAGAAAATGTGCATTGGATCAGAGGCTATTAAATGAACTCCTTCCGGATGCAGAAAAAAGCAAGGTCAATACCTGTGTGGAAAATGCTTTTCAGGTATGGGACGAGGGAAAAGCAGATCGGACAACACAGCTGATCTTCTGTGACTTGTCTACTCCAAAAGGGGATGGGACTTTCAATGTATATGATGATGTCCGAAACAAACTGGTTGCCAGGGGAATCCCGAAAGAAGAGATTGCGTTTATCCATGAATACAACACGGAGACAAAGAAAGCAGATTTGTTTGCAAAGGTACGGGCCGGGCAGGTGAGAATCCTTATGGGTTCCACTCCAAAACTCGGTGCTGGTACCAACGTACAGGACAGGCTCATTGCCCTCCATCACCTTGACTGTCCGTGGAAGCCGTCTGATCTGGAACAGCAGGAAGGACGTATCTTAAGACAGGGAAACCAGAATGACAAAGTAAAGATATTCCGGTATGTGACGGAGAACACTTTTGATGCGTATATGTGGCAGATTTTGGAGAATAAGCAGAAGTTCATCAGCCAGATCATGACCAGTAAATCCCCGGTCAGGGCTTGTGAAGATGTGGATGATACGGCACTGTCCTATGCAGAGATCAAGGCACTTGCCACAGGTAATCCGCACATTAAAGAAAAAATGGATCTGGATGTGCAGGTGAGTAAGCTGAAACTCTTAAAGGCAAACCATACCAGTCAGATTTACCGTCTGGAATCCGATATTGCAAAGAATTTCCCGGTACAGATCAGTGCATTGAAAGAGCGGATTGCCGGGATGCAGGTGGATTCGCAGGTAGTAAAAAGCGTGGATTTACAGGATAATGACACGTTTGCCATGACGGTAGGGAATGTCCTTTATGAAGATAAGAAAGAAGCAGGCGAAGCGTTGATCGCCGCCTGTGCAGGTTTAAAAACCGTCAGCACCGGCGGAAAGGTTGGGGAATATCATGGGTTTACGTTATCTGCTTCCTACAATATGTTCTCCAATGCGTTTGAACTGACGGTCAAAGGAAAATGCTCTTATAAGCTGGAGATCGGAAAAGACCCTGTAGGAAATATGCAGCGTATCCATAACACGCTTTCTTCCATTGACAGGAAGCTGACGGAAAGTGAGCAGAAGTTAGAAACCGTACAACAGCAGCTTGCTACTGCACAGGAAGAGGTAAAGAAGCCATTTCCGAAAGAAACAGAGCTGAATGAAAAGATGGAACGGCTATCCGAGTTAAATGCATTGCTGAACATGGATGAAAAGGGTAATGAGACGATTATGGCAGATGAGGATATTGGCAGAGAAGGAAGCAACACAGACAGCAGGGATGCCATAGAAGAAAAAGAACTTCCGGAAACAGCAGACAGAATCCATAAGCCGTCTATTCTGGAACGCTTAAAGCAGGAGAAGGCACAGCAGAATACAGCGGAACAGCCATCTGTACAGAAAGCTGCAAAGAAAAAACATGAACAGGAGTTATAAAAGATTTCCCGTCAGAGTTTTCTCTGGCGGGGACATAAAATGGAGGGTTTGTTTATGGCAAATAATATAGAAAAACAGTTAAAAGAAATATCGGAACGGCTGGAGCAGGGAGTAAAAGAAATCTTTACTTCGGAGAGATATACCGAATATCTGAATACCATGTCAAAGTTCCACAATTACAGCTTTAATAACACGCTGCTGATCACCATGCAGAAACCGGAAGCAACACTGGTGGCCGGGTATCATGCATGGCAGAAGAAATTTAACCGTCATGTAAAACGTGGAGAGAAAGGAATCCAGATCATCGCACCAGCACCGATACGGGAGAAACAGGAGATTGAAAAGATCGACCCGGTAACAAAAGAGCCTGTGATCGGGGATGATGGACAGCCGGAAACAGAGATCGTGGAGATGGTGATACCGAGATTCCGTGTAACGACAGTGTTTGATGTCAGCCAGACAGAGGGGGAACCGATCGCAGAACTGGAGGTGCCGGAGCTTACCGGAAGTGTACAGTTTTATGATACGTTCATGCAGGCATTGCAGAATATTTCTCCTGTGCCGATCCGTATGATGAATGTGGAAGGGGATGCAAAAGGCTATTATCACCAGACAGAAAAATATATTGCGATAAAGGAAGATATGAGTAATGTACAGACGATGAAAACCGGAGTCCATGAGGTGAGCCACGCATTGCTGCATGACCGGGAAGTAATGGATGCGGAAGGAGTCTTAAAAGACCAGACAACAAAGGAAGTGGAAGCAGAAAGTATTGCTTATATTGTCTGCAACCATTTTGGTCTGGATACTTCAGAATATTCGTTTACCTATATCGCCAGCTGGTGCGAGAGCAGGGATATGAAGGCGTTGAAAGCATCTATGGATACCATCCGAAAAACATCGGCAGAGATCATTGAGAATATCGAGGCACAGATGTACGAGTTGGAAATGGAAAGACCAATCCGGGATACCTTCCATAAGGAAGATTTGATTCTGCATCTTTCGGGCAGCATGGGTTCCGAGTTTACTTATGATCTGATCGAAAATATGAGCAGGGAACAGTTAGAACAGAATGTGGGTGAATACGTCCGCCTTCTGGAAAGTGGTGAGATAGAGGAAAATGAGAAACCACTGGAAAGTTTTCTGGAAGAAAAAGGTGCTGCCGTCACACCACTCTATGACAGCAGTGGGCACGGAGAGAACTATCCGATTGATTTTTATGATGTGGAATATGATGCGGACACAGGCGTTACTTCTTTTTCTGACCTTTCTCCGAAAGATCAGGCAGAGATGTTGGTGCAAAAAGCAGAGTTTCCAAGAAATATTTTTTCGGAAAATGAAAAGGCATTTGTAAATGAATATGCAGAAACCTTCCCCGGACAGGTGGAAAGACTGAATGACCTGGTATGGGATATGAGGGAATCTTACGATGAAGCCGGTTCAAAGCTGGTGTATGAAGTGATCCAGGCAGCAAGGGCAAACTTCCCAGTGAAGGAACCGGAGATTGCAGAAGAAACAGCCATGCAGTATGCCCACCGTCTGATTGAAACGGCAGAAGCTGCAAATACAGGAAATTTCACAGATTCCCAGAGAAATCTTATTGTGAATTTTGCATATAAGATGGATGACAAAGACGAAGTGCTTGGACTGGTGAACCGTATGATGACCGCAATCCGCAGACCGGAAAGTGAATATACGAGAAACCTTATGAATGAAACACAGGCACAGATTGACAATTTCCCAGATGGCATGATCGGTTTTATAGAAATGCACGAAGCAGGAATCCGACTGGAACACATGTATCCTCTTGAAAAAAACAGGGCAGTAGAATTGTATCGTGAGGGTGCGGAAGTTTTTCTCTTACATGGAAATCCAGACAATCCAGAGCAGGCAGGACAGATTCTTGCAGAAACAGAAAATGCAATCCTGGGACATGACGGTATTTTTGGTATCACGGAAGCAGAATGGGAAGTACATAAAGAAAGAGAAGCAACTGCCGCCAGACAGGAAAAACTGGAACAGGACAGTGCGGAAAAGATTGATGAGACACTTCTTCTGCATGGAGAAAGCAGAAGGTTTGCCATTTATCAGATGGATAGTGGAGATGAGCATACTTATCAGTTTATGGGAATAGAATCCGCAAAGAGTCTGGGCTATACCATTGATGGAAAGGATTACCGGATGGTTTATGCAGCACCATGGATGCCAACGATCACGTTAGACAATATATTTGAACGATTTAACATTGATCGACCGGAAGATTTCCGTGGTCATTCCTTATCGGTAAGTGATGTGATCGTGATAAACAGGGGTGCAGAGATTACAGCCTATTATGTAGATTCTTTTGGATTTCAGGAACTTCCGGAGTTTGTCCAGCAGAGAATGAACATGCTGGAACATAATTCCGTCAGGGCATATCCGCCAGTTTATAAAGGAACATTGGAACAGGCAATGGGAGAACGGGATGTGGATGCTTATCTGGATTCCAGAAAGTTAAACCTGGACTGTAAGAAAGCCATCGAAGAAGCCATCCGGGAGAATTTTGACGGACTGCACTTAAAGCAGGGTGCGGCAAAAGAAGTCGTGGAACGCTTTGGGGAAGAACGTATGAATTTTGTTATGGCAAACACCATCCGTGAACTTTCTCATGATGGAAGATTTTCCAGACAGAACAAAGACTGGGCGGAGCATATCGAAATCCCGGAAAATATCAGCCGGGGCAGAAATCTGAACCTGGATTATGTGATTGAAAGCCACCCGGCAGTTTTAGATGGGTTTATCGACATGGCAAGAGCTGAGATCCGGATGCAGAGGATAGAACAGGCGATAGGAGAAAACGAAGTGACGATCACAGCAGAGACAAGAGGATATGAAGCAGAAGGACATAACGGGACATGGCATACGGTTGATAAAAAGGAATATGCTGGGGAAAAGTTTTTCTTAATGGAACATGATGAATTTGGCTCCGATGTGGCTGGCATTATCGTAGCAGAAAATGGACAGCTTGTAGCGGAGGACTTATGGAATGGATTTGATGAAGGAGCGTTAGAAACTGTATCAGAATATCTGCAGGAAAATGGAACAACACTTTATGACTTGACGGAATTCCCGAAAGATTCTGTTGTAACCCTGCGGAGTGGACAGACACTTACAATCGAAGAAATACAGGCAGTACAGAAAGACATATGGGAAGAAACGATGGCAGGAAAAAATGAATCGGGAACAGATGTCCGGTTTAATTTTCATGCAGTCAGTGAGGTGCAGCTGCCGGAAGGCATAAAGTTAAAAATGCCAGAGATTCATTACATTGATAATTTTTATGTGATGGAAGATGTAAATGCAGAGGGTGTAGTAAAAGTAAACCGGTATGAATCACTGGATGAAGCGATGCAGGAATATTTACGTCTGCCAAATCATCAGAAAAAAGTGCTTGGTATCCAGAATACGGAAACGATGCAGGAAAGCATGGATTTTATCCGATGTGAAAACGGGATAGATCGGCTGACCCATGCGTATGAACAGATCGGAGGGTGGCTGAATCCAGAAATATATGAAGCGGTAAATAAAATGGAAAACATGCTGGACTGGAATGAGGTACAGATTGCATATCAGATTGGAAAACAATACTTTACAATCCAGACCGCAGAAGATGGCTATGACTATACATTTTACAATGAAGATTATCAGGAGGATGATGGAGGAATCTATGACAATCCGACAATCTATGTGGATGAAGCTGCCAGTGATATTTTAGAAGATAAAGGGTACTCACTGGAAGATGCAAAAGTAGTGGATTATGAAGAACTGATGGCAGATGTGGAAGAAGTTCAGGAAGAACAGATGCAGCGGATACAATTAGAAAAGAACTGCCCGGCAAGTATTTTTGAAGGATTTCGCAGAGAAGAAGCACTGCAAACCTATGAGGGAATCGCAATGCAGTTTACCAGGAGTAAAGGGTATCTGACCATACAGGCAACAGAAGAAGGATATTCTTTTATTTTTTATGACTTTGACCTGCATGAAATCCAGAGAGGTGATTATGATAATCCCGACGCATTTATCCAGGAAGCCGCTTATGAAATTCTTAAAAGTGAGAGAATGGATGACATGGAATGTGTCAAAGTGGATTATAAAGAATTTGAGGAAATGACGATCCAGCACTCTAAAGATTTATTGCAGGAGGGGGAACTTCGTGTGACTTCTGAGATTGGAAGAAATGAACTGGCATTAAATAGCCTGAGCAGGGCAGAAGTAGAAAGAGGGGTTCTGTATCATGCACAGGCAGTATTAGAAGATATGGGAATGGAACAGGAGGTAGAGCTGCTTGCTGCAAGAGTGTATGGTTCCAGAAGCAGACAAGATCTTTACCGGGAAGATTCTGACCTTGATATAGCTCTTTCCTATAAAGGTGATATTCGAGAAGATAGCTTTTTCAATGCCTTAAATGAATCTGGTATAGCGATGGCAGGAATCCAGGTGGACATTAATCCGATAGCAGAGGAGCGAATCACTCTGGCAGAGTATATAAAAGAATCTGAAAAATATCTTGACCAGCAGGAGATTAAAAAGCTCGCTGCGGATCTGGATAATTTTAGTTATGACGTTGATACCTATGAGTATAACGATACGATTGAAAATAGAGAAGAACAGGTGGAAAAACTCACGGAGGATATTTTGAATAAGAAAACAGAAGCTATCAAGGACTGGCTGCTTGAGGTATCCGAGGAATCCGATATAGACAGCGATGTGATAACTGCCCGTTCTTTACTTTCCCGTTTGGAAGATACAGAGCGACTTTCTATCTTTGACAAACAGCCAGAACAGGAACAGCCAGAAGCTACGATCAGTTTTTATGTCGCAGAGTGCATGGAGTTTCCAGTCATGGGAGAGTACCATAATAACCTCACTTTAGAAGAAGCCATTAAAATATATGAGAGTATCCCAGCAGAGAGACTGCATGGGATTAAAGGAATCGGATTTGATCTGCAAGATGGTGATGAAGATTATTCCGGGGAATATGAGTTGATGAGTGCAGACCGGATACAGCGTGATCTGATAGATATGATTCCTCACTATAAAGAAAGCTCTCTGGTGCAGAAAGCAATCGCAGACATGGAAAAGTATCTGGATGAAAAGCATGGAAGGGTGAAGGAAACGGAACATACGGCAGAAACAGTAATAGGAAGTGGACAGAAACCTTCTGCGGTTACGGCAGACAGAAGGGCAAAGCAGGAACCGGTATCTGTAAGTCAGAGCCAGACACAAAAGGCGGAACCTGCAAGCAGAGCAAAAGGTGAAGTGAAGAAGTCTGTGCTGCAGTCTTTAAAAGATTTTCAGGCAAAGGCAAAAGCACAGGAGCAGAATAAGACAACAGAAAAATCCAAGACACATAAGAAAGGAGAGGTGGAATTATGATGGATCTGGCGATGAATTTTGATGCGGATGAATGTTTAGTAACCGCAATGTTTGATAAAGGAAACAGAAATGACACGATGGAGGCAATCGACCATATCATTCCTTTTTTAAAAGGCGATGCGGATATGATTGGTCTTGTCTGCAATACCATAAGAAAACTGTTCTGCATGCCCGATACTATCTGGGAATGGCGGTAAACGAAATTGCCGAAGTAGAAGGTGTAGACCCAAGCCGTGTCCGAGACAGTATCCGCCGTGGATTAAAGCAGCTTGTAAAATATTTTTGATAAAATTTCATTTGATGAGCCTGTTTTTTGTCAGTGTTAATAAGAAGGTTATACCGATTTGAAGTGCGCTTATTAAGACAACGCCAGATCCAGGGGCGTAGCACCTCTGCATCTGGCGTTGTCTTATAGATTTGTACTTGCCTGTTTATCCGATATACGGGAATATTAAAGTGGCTTCACACCCTTTCGGGAAAACATTAGTAAGTTTGAAAGTGCCGTTATGAGCTATGGCGACTTGTTGGACAATCAGCAATCCAAGCCCATGTCTTAAATCAAGCCGTTCATCTGTGCTTTCCATATAATGCGGTTTTTCTTCCAGCTCTTGCAGCTTTTCAGCAGACAGACCCGTTCCGTTATCCGTAACCGCCAAGATAAGATGGTTTTGCGATGCTGTAAGCGAAAGGCAGACTTCACAGCCCTGTGGGTTGTGTTTCATGCTGTTCTGGACAAGGTTGTTTACAGCTCGCGAAATCAATCTGGCATCACATTCCAACACAGCATTTTCGGCGTCAGGAGTGATCTTAATTCCGATGTTGTAGCTATCGGAAATTCCTGTATTCAACAGGTCTGCTACATAGGATCGCAGTAGTTTGGATAAGCGAACCATCTCTTTATGAAGCGGCTGCATCTCATATTCCAACTGCGATACTAAATTCAAATCCTGCACCAGCTCTTTGATTTTTACACTTTGCTTCCGTACTATTTCCGCCTGTTCACGGATGCTCTTGCTGGCAGCTTTACTTTCTGCAATACGGTCCGCATACCCCATAATCATGGAGAGAGGTGTGCGGATGTCATGGGAAACGCCGCTGATCCAGTTCGCCCGCGCTTCATTTTGCCTATTCAAAATGGAAGAAGCTTTGTTTACACTGCTTGCAATTTCCGATAGTTCTCCGCTGATATGAAGTGAAACTGGCTTTCCGTCTGCCAAAGTTTTCACAGCGGACACAATCGGTTCGGTATTGTGAATGATTCTGCGTTTGGAAAAGTAATAGGCTGAAAAGAGGCACAGCAAATCCAAGCCAAGCATCCCCAGCACAAAGATGGGGAGTCGTTGAAGTGCTGCAATGGAATAGTAATTGCTGGTGAGTTTTGTGTAGCTGTCTGTGGGATAGCCCAGCACCAACAACCCATCATCGGTGTTCCAAATAAAAACCGGGTAATCCTCAATATACCCTTTTGAAAATAGTGCGACATCTTGAATTGTGTAATTTTTCGGCACATTGTCCGGCAAATCAACCGACCAATAACATTGACCATCTGTGTTCAAGTAGATCGCCCAAATATGATTCTGTCGGAGCATTTGCACCGCCTCATCCGATAATTGTTCCGGTGTAGCAGCGGTAGCAGTCATTTCCAACATGGCTTGCGGGGATGAATCGCCATAATCCTCGGTCACAATCTTTTGAAAAGTCAGACCGAATACTACTGCATTAAGAAAAAGCAATATCAGAATAAAGGCAACGAACGACACAAGATATTTAGATATATAACTTCCGAATGATTTCATGACATCACTTCCTTGCTATCAGCTTATAGCCTAATCCTTTAATGGTTATTAGGGACACGGGTTTTGATGGATCGGTTTCAATTTTTTCCCGGACGCGCCGGACATGAGCATTGAGGCTGTTTTCGTAGCCAAAAGGATTATCCCCCCAGAGGGCTTCACAAAGCGCATCTACGGTAACAATCTTTCCAGCATTACGGGCAAGCGTTTCAAGTAAAGTATGTTCTTTGGCTGTCAGGGAGATAATTTCGCTGCCCTTATGGACTTCGGCCCGGCTGAAATCAATCGTACATCCATCCAAAACAAGCAGCGGTGAATCCTCTTTGTAGGTCCGCCGCAGTACCGCATAGATACGCAGTAACAGTTCCTGCGGCATAAAGGGCTTAGAAATGTAGTCATCTGCACCAAGCCCCAATCCCGATAATTTGTCTGCTGCTTCGTCCTTTGCTGTTAAGAAAATGATCGGCACATTGGTAAAAGTGCGGAAATGTTGCATCAGAGAAAAGCCATCCCCATCCGGCAGCATGACATCCAAAACAATTAAATCGGGAGTTTCCTCTTTTGCGGTCAAAATAGCTTCTTTGACTGTCATTGCGGTAAGGACAGTTTCAAATCCTGCATCTTTCAATATATCTGAAACCATTTTCAATAGTTCCTGTTCATCATCTACCAACAGGAGCCTTTTAGTATGTAAAAAGGAATTATCCATAGCAGTTTCTCCAATCTGATTTTGTTTGTTTCTATTATATCATGGGCTGTCCATTCTGCGTTCTTGTTCCTTGAAAAGTAAGGTAAAAGTAAGGACGGGAGAATGTAGATGTCAGGTTGAAGTTGTACCATAGAAGCATCGAAAGGAGATGTTTCTATGGACTATATCATTACAACGGAACAGTTGACCAAGAAATATAAGAACTTCACTTCGGTCAATCATGTTTCGCTTCATATTCGCAAGGGCAGCATTTATGGTTTTCTTGGCCCGAACGGGGCAGGCAAATCCACTACCATGAAAATGCTGTTGGGGTTGACCACTCCCACAAAAGGCAGCTTTACCATTGATGGGAAACAGTTTCCGCAGGATCGGATTGCCATTCTCAAAGAGATCGGCTCTTTCATCGAAGCGCCGTCTTTCTACGCGAATCTCACCGGGCGGGAAAATCTTGACATTATCCGCCGCATTTTGGGACTGCCGAAAGCTGATGTGGAAGATGCTCTGGAACTGGTAGGGCTGACCGAGTTTGGCGACCGGCTGGCAAAACAGTATTCGCTGGGAATGAAGCAACGCTTGGGCCTTGCCGGGGCGCTCTTGGGGCGTCCGCCGATTCTGATTCTGGACGAACCCACAAACGGTCTTGACCCGTCTGGTATCCATGAAATCCGCAATCTGGTAAAATCCTTGCCCAGCCTTTACGACTGCACGGTGCTGATCTCGTCCCATATGCTGTCTGAAATCGAATTGATTGCAGATGACATTGGAATTCTCAACCACGGGCGGCTGCTGTTTGAGGGAAGCATGAATGATCTGCGTCAATACGCCCTGCAATCCGGCTTCGCTGCGGACAATCTGGAAGATGTGTTCCTTTCTATGGTTGAGAAAGATAACATGGACAGAAAGCAGAGGGCAAAATTATGAAAACGCTGGCAATCGAACTTCGGAAAGAAAAGCGAACCGGCGTGATTCCTGTGCTGCTGGCCGTTGGTGTCTTGGGAGCCGCCTACGCATTTGTCAATTTCATTGTGCGGAAAGACACACTTCTGAATCTGCCGCTGGCCCCGATGGATGTCTTGTTGACCCAGCTCTACGGCATGATTATGGTGCTGAATCTGTTCGGTATCGTGGTTGCTACCTGCATGATCTACAACATGGAATTTAAGGGAAGTGCCGTAAAGAAGATGTATATGCTTCCCGTCAGCGTCCCAGTCATGTATCTGTGCAAATTTCTGATTCTGACGGTCATGTTTTTGGTTGCAATCGTGCTGCAAAACCTGGCACTTGCACAGATTGGAATGACGGACTTGCCGGACGGAGCATTTGAGATGGGTACGCTGGTACGCTTTGCCGGATACTCTTTTCTCACATCCATGCCGGTACTGTCGTTTATGCTGTTGATTTTCTCGCGCTTTGAAAATATGTGGGTGCCGCTTGGAATTGGTGTTGCCGGTTTTCTGAGTGGTATGGCCCTTGCAAATTCGGGGCTGATGCTTTTGCTGGTGCATCCTTTTGTGATTATTCTGAAACCAGCAGTAGCCATGAGTGCCCAGCCTGATTCGACGGTTGCCCTTGTCGCTTTGGTGGAAACACTGTTGTTCCTTGCTGTGGGCTTGTGGCTGGCGAAGTACAGACGCTACGAGTAAGGAGGGATAATAAGAAATGAGCTTTTTGGATTTACTCAAAATCGAGTTTATGAAAGTAAAACGCTCCAAAATCGTACCCCTGATTTTCATTGCACCTTTATTGGTGGTGGTTTCCGGGGTTGCGAATTTGAGCAACTACTTTACACCGGAATACACCAATGCGTGGCCTGCCATGTTTATTCAAAGTGCGCTTGTTTACGCCTACTATCTGCTTCCATTCAGCATGATCGTGGTTTGCGTGATGATCGCAGGACGAGAAACAGGAAATAACGGGATTCTGAAAATGCTGGCGCTACCGGTCAGCCGCTGCGCATTATCCATTGCCAAATTCTGTGTGCTTACCTTTTATCTGTTTATGGAGATGGTGGTGTTTCTTGTCGTATTTGTAATCGCTGGGCTGATTGCGACACAGACAATGGGAGTAACAGAAACCCTGCCGATCCTATATCTTCTGAAATGGTGCTTGGGGCTGTTTCTGACTATGCTGCCGTGCATTGCGGCTATGTGGGCCATCACTGTGCTGTTTGAAAAACCGCTTCTTTCTGTGGGATTAAATCTGCTGCTTGTGATTCCCGGTGTATTGGTTGCGAATACGCCGCTGTGGATCGCCTACCCGTACTGTTACAGCGGTTATCTCGTTTCCTGCTCTCTCCATGACTTTACAGCAGAAACTTCCGACGCCGCTTTTTCGTTTTCGGTGTTTCCGTTCCTGCCGTGCGCGATTGTAGTGTTTGGCCTGTTTTTCGCGTTGGCTGTCACCCAATTTGGGAAAAAAGAAATGAGGTAAAACTATGGAAAAGAAAAAATTTCAATCAGTTAGTATCGCTGCGCTCATTGTGAGCATCCTACCGCTGGTGGCTCTTGCCCCATCGCTTCTGCACCTTTCGCTGTCGGATGGAGTCCGAACCGCTTGGGCCGGAGCCAATATCGTTTTTGTCCAGTATGTTTAATAGGGTCTGACCCCAATGTCGGGAACTTTGAGAAGTGTTAACAGGTATATATTGGAAGAATTCAGCCAGGGAAACTCTGGCTGATATAAAAACACATCTGCAGAAACAGTGACTGAAGAAATTTTGAGTAGTGGAATTGGGAAGAAGTATTTAGATACTATAATAAAGAGATTAGCTGGCTTGTATACTGACAGAGAGGACATAGTAAACAGATTTGCGTTATTATCAGGGATTGTAGGGAGATTCCGAAGAGCTTTTGTTCAGATGATGAAACAATAGGATTGGTACAGGAAATATATGGAACAAAAGTTAATAAAGGGATTTGTTGCGTTTTCTGCTATAATAATCTGCCAGCAAAGAATGTGTTGTCTGAATATGTTTGTGATTATAAGAAACGAGCAGGGTTATTTCAAAGATCAGCAGATTTAGAGTAGTTCTTTTTTTTCTGAGAGAAAATTAAAAATCGTTTTTGGTTCTTCTGGAGAGTGATTATAGCGTTTGGGAAACATCCGGAGAAACCATTACCTCAGAGTGTCGTAAAGTTCTTTATCAAAGAAGGCTTTGAGATGCCCTTTCTTTTTTATGCAAATCTTTTCTCTTGTCTACATATATAAACCTAAGAAAAAGCTTGACGTTTAAATATTACAAGTGTAATATTTAAGAAAATATGAAAAAAGGAGAAATAAAACTATATGAGAAAAAAGAAAAGAAAAAAACACACGAAGATTATTACAAAAATAGTTTTATTTAGCGGTATATTGATTGGTGGTGGAATCGGTATTGTAACAATAATGAATTGTAATGTTCCTGAAAAAAGACTAATGGAATATATGAAATATATTGAAAAAGGGGAATATGAGCAAATGTATGCCATGCTGGATCAGAAAAAAAGCAGCATGAACAGTAAGGAAGAATTTATAGAACGAAATTCTAAAATATATGAAGGCATTGAGATGTCTGATCTGTCCATAACCGATATTACAGTAAAAAGACAAGAAAACGGAAATGCGGCAGTTTCCTATACAACAAATATGCAGACTGCTGCAGGAAATGTAGAATTTACCAACGATGCGGTATTTTCACATGATTGGACAGGATATCATTTAATCTGGCAGGATCAGTTGATTTTTCCAGAGTTATCTGCAACGGATAAAGTTCAGGTAACGTCAGAAGAGGCAAAGAGAGGAGATATTTTAGACAGAAATGGTCGTCAGTTGGCTGGAGAGGGAACTGCATCTTCGGTAGGAATTGTTCCGGGCAGGATGGAGAACAGAGAAGATACAATAAAAAAACTGGCAGAGTATCTTGGAATTGGAGCAGACGAAATTGAGGATAAGTTAAAAGCCGGTTGGGTAAAAGCAGATTCTTTTGTACCAGTAGCAACAATTCCTAAAATAAAAGAGGTCGATCTTTTGACAGTGAATCCGGATAAAACTGTTCTGGAAGAAAAAGAAAAGCAGGACACATTATTGAAGATTCCAGGTATTATGTTATCTGATGTAAAAGTACGAACTTATTATCTAAAAGAAGCTGCCTCTCATCTGGTAGGGTATGTACAGGCGGTTACAGCCGAAGATTTGCAGGAACATAAAGGGGAAGGGTATCGTACAAACAGTGTGATTGGAAAGACTGGACTGGAAACGCTTTATGAAAAAGAACTAAAAGGAACAGATGGGTGTGAAATCTGTATTGTAGATGCAAATGGAAATAAAAAAAGTGTTATTGCATATGAGCCTAGAAAAGATGGAGAAGATATCCATATTACGATTGATGGTGATCTTCAAAGTACTCTTTATGAACAATTTAAAGAAGACAGAGGATGTTCTGTAGCTTTGAATCCTTATACAGGGGAAGTATTGGCGTTGGTAAGTACGCCATCTTATGATAATAATGATTTTGTACGTGGAATGGACAACAGCCAGTGGAGTGCATTAAATGAAAATGAAGACAGGCCTTTATACAACCGCTTTCGCCAGACATGGTGTCCTGGCTCAACTTTTAAACCTGTAATTGCTGCAATTGGATTAAAAGTGGGGGCATTTACTGCAAATGACGATTTTGGAAATGAGGGTCTGGCGTGGCAGAAAGATTCCTCGTGGGGAGATTATACAGTGACTACACTTCATGATTATGAACCTGTGATCTTGAAAAATGCGCTTATTTATTCAGATAATATTTATTTTGCAAAAGCAGCATTAAAAATTGGTGCGGATCAACTGATGCAGTCTCTAAATCAAATAGGATTTAATCAGGAACTTCCATTTGATATTAAAATGTCAGAGTCCCAATATTCTAATATGGACAAGATAGAAACAGAAATCCAGCTTGCTGACAGTGGGTATGGACAGGGACAGATTCTGGTAAATCCTTTGCATCTTGCAAGCATTTATACGGCTTTTCTAAATGATGGAAATATGATAAAGCCATATCTTCACGCGGATGGTGGAAGCACTTCCAGTGAAATCTGGATAAAAGATGCTTTTTCACCACAAATTGTTTCGGAGGTTATGGAGGGGTTAGAGGGTGTAGTGAATAACCCGGAAGGAACTGGTTATGGAGCATGCCGGGAAGACATTAGATTAGCAGGAAAAACCGGAACAGCGGAACTGAAAGCTACAAAAGAAGATACATCTGGAACAGAAATTGGCTGGTTTACAGTTTTTACTACAGATAGAGATACAAAGAATCCTATTTTGCTCATCAGTATGGTAGAGAATGTGAAAGATATTGGAGGAAGCGGTTATGTGGTGGAAAAGGATAAGGCGATACTGGATGAATATCTTGGTAATGAATAATTTTTACCTTTAAATATTACAAATGTAAGAGGAAAATGATATGAAAAAAATTTGGAAAATATTTGTGGGAGTTATTTTTCTTGCTGTCTGTAGTGGATGTGGCATAAAGAAAGAGCAGAAAAAGACAATTGAAGATACGAAAGAAAAAATTTACAGAGAGTGTGAAATGCTAGCAGAAGGCTATCGGAACATATATGAGAATGCTGTGAAAGAAAATGCACTATATGAGCTGAGTACAATACAAAAAAGTATGGATTATTTTGGAAAATATGGATATGCAGTAATTGATTCCTACAATCAGCTGGATATGGTTCAAAGTATTAAAGTAGATGATTTTTTGAAAAAAGCAGAAAAAGAGAAGAATGGAAAAACTACTATATTTCAAGTTATAGCAGGGGATTATTTTATCCGGTATGATCTGAAAACCAAACAGGGGAAAATAGACGTTGAAGTAAGCTCTTTTAAATGGAAAGAGGACACTTGGCAGGAAACATATTATCATGAGTTTAGAGCTAATTCATGGAAATATACAGAAAACGGGCATTTCTTTATAGAAGAATATCATCCGGCAGGATATGATGGACCGTCTGGATATCGGGACTTTCGGGTAGCACCGTTAAATAAAAAATGTCGGGAGTTGAATCGAAAATATATACTTCCTTTTGGATATACACTTAATAAATTGTTTACTTCTAATTGGAGTGAAAAAAATTATGATGGAATAAATTTTTATGATGTTTTTGATCGTTTACTTTCAATGGAAGAAAAAACTGATGAATTTAAGGAAGGAAAGACTTATGAAATCCCAAAAGAATCATTTGAAACGATATTTCAAAAATATTTTAATATAAGCGCAGAGATACTGCAGACAGGAACGGTATTTCACACAGAAATACAGACATATCGGTATCGAACCAGAGGAATCGTATATGATTTTGCTCCCACACCATATATTCCATATCCGGAAGTTGTTTCCTACATAGAAAATCAAGATGGAACAATAACACTGGAAGTAAATGCGGTATGGCCACAAAAAGAATTAGATCAGGCGTTTTGTCATAGCGTAACCATTCGGCTGTTAGATAAAGATAGATTTCAATATGTATCCAATTATGTATCAAGGTCAGAAATAGAGGTTACCTGGTATACGGAAAGATTATCAGACGAAAAGTGGGAGGAATGTTATGGAGATAATTGATATGATTACAAAAAGAAAACTGAAAAAGATGATGAGCGTTTTATTTATTTCGGGATGCTTTTTCATAGGAAATACAAAATGTAAAGGGGCTGATTTAGAATATATTTCACAGGAAACTGCGAATTATGCTGTACAAGAAAGAGGATATGATTTGCCAGTAGATGAAGTCGTGAAAGAAGAAGCTATTGAAGATTGTAAGAATGTTATGAATCAGATGAAAGTCATTTATCAAAAGGCGGATAAAGGGACTTCATCGAATATAGTAGTTTCTGAGACAGTAATGGAAGAAATGCAGGAAGTATTAAAGGAAAAAAATGTCCCCGTTATTACATCAGCACCGTATTCAAATATGGCTAATTATTCTAAAATGGAAGAATTTCTTTTCAGGGCAGAACAGGATCTGACAGGAGATATCGTCTTATATAGGATTAACAGGGATGGTGGGATAGAAAGACTCAAATTCAATTATGATGGGACAGATATGTATTTGCTGGCTGTGAAAGCTGTTTGGGGTATGAACGACAATCCATCTATTGTATATGTTTCGTATACAAGGATAGAAGAATGGAAATATACAGAAAAAGGCTGGTTTGGTTATACGCTATGCGTTCCAAAGTATCCGGAAGTATCAGAAGCGGTTGATGGCAGTTCTATGATAAGAATTAAACCTTTAAGTGATGAATGCAGGGAAGTTTCAAAGAGGTGTGTGTATTTGCTTGGATATCAGGGGAATAATCTTTTATGTTCTGATTGGGATAGATCTGATATGGAAGGGTTAGATTATAATGGTTTATATGAATATTTATATCGAATGAAATACGGGGAGAGATATGAGTTTTCAGGTAACTCAAGTGGAATTCCGGCAGAAGAGTTTGAAAATCTGATAATGGAGTTTTTGCCGATAACAGCAGATCAAATTAAAAAATGGGCAGTATTTGATTCGGAACATCAAACTTATGACTGGGAACGATTAGGCTGTTTAAATTATAGCCCTACTCATTTTGGAACATCTTTACCGGAGGTCGTTGAAATAAGAGATAGCGGAGAGGGAAACAGTGTGTTGGTTGTTGATGCTGTATGTGATACATTTATATGTAATGATGCCGTTATTACAAGTGAGCTGACTGTTAAGTTCAACGATGATAAGAGTTTTAAATATATGGGGAATAAAATTCTGAATAATGGTACGAAAGAAGTTCCCAAATATCAATATAGAATAAAAAGAAAGAACTGATAACAACTATCAGCCCTTTCATATTTGTTAATTCCATATATGTAATTTTTTTAAGATATCAGAAGTGATTTCAAATGCTTTTTTGCCAGTTGCATTAGAATCACTTTGGATATTGGTTGCAAAATAATAGCTGTTATCGGAAGTTTCTACATATCCGATAAACCAGCCGTTGATATCCTGTCCGTTGACACGACCGGTTCCAGTTTTTCCGTAGAAATTACCATTAGGTGTACTGGCAATTTTTATAGCATTTTTAACAGAAAATACATTTTGGAAATTTAGATGGAATTCATTTGTGTTAAATTTTTTTAATAATGTTACTTGCTCTAAAGGCGAGATTTTTAATGAAAAATCGGACCAGTATAAATCCAGATTTGAACTGGTTGTTTGGTTTCCATATTCTATTTTATTCAAAAATTCCTGGACTCTGTTAATTCCGAGCTGCGAATCAATTGCCTGGAAATACCAGTTAACGGAATTTTGCATAGCAGAGTTTAAATCCTGATCAGCTTCCCAGGATGGAAAAGGAAAGGCATCACCATTCCATGTCATGGAAGAGTGTTCTGGTGTGATGATTCCGGATTCCAACCCTAATAATGCATCGTATATTTTGTAGGTAGACTCTGGCGGAATACGTTTGGTGGCTTCTTCAAGATCGTATATTTTCCAGGAATCCAAATTATTGTCATACAAAACAAATGATCCATCATATGTTCCAAATGTTTCGGATATATCTAACAGGGAGATATTTTTGTCTGTATCACTAAAATGATATACGCTTTGAGTAGAGGCATCAATGGATAAAATGGGTGTACATCCAATAAAAACAGCACTAATGACCAGATAAATTATCAATGCTCTCATTTTTTGATAAAGAGTTTCTTTCCTAAAAACGGCGATGTTGAGAATACGTCGTTTCATCTGCCTGAAATTTCCGGACATTCCAACTGCCAGTGGAGAGGAAAAAGAGGATATTTTTTCTGCAAAATTAATCAGTGTAGTTCCATAAGCTTGGTATTCATCAGCAGAAATCATCTGCAATACAGCAGAATCACAGGCTATTTCACGGTCACAGAGAATTTCTTTTAAAGTGTACCAAACAAAAGGGTTAAACCAGTAGAGTATATTACTTATGACCATGAGGAAGCCAATAAATGTATCTTTGTGACGGTAATGCTGTAATTCGTGTAGCAGCATAAAACGCATATCATCAGGATTCAGTTCGGAAATTAAATGGATGGGAATGTAAATTCTGGGATGTATTATTCCGATTAAAACTGGTGATTTTAAAAATGCAGTACTGTAGACTGATACTGGGTGAGAGATTTTAAGTTCCTTTAAACAATTGTAATAAATAGTTTTTACCTGCTGATTTTGAAGCGGGAGAGCAGATCTTTTTATGGAACGTACATAGTTTAATGAATGAAGGGTGAGGACTGACATAATCATAACACCCGTTATCCATATTAGAAAGAGTATGGTATTCAAGCCTCCAGAAAATTGACTACTGATGGAAACTGAAAAATCATTCACCTGGTTTAACAAAATATTTTGTGTATTACTGGTAAGTTCGGATAGCGTGTCGGTACCAGAGTTAAGTCCTGAGTCAGTTTGAAAAAAATGTAACCATGAAAAAAGTTGTGAGCCATGAATCTGTACAGGAAAAAATGGCACGGCAAGTAATAAAAATAAAAGAAAACAGAGATGGTACTGTGTAGTCGCAGATAAATATTTTTTCAGAAGTTTTTTTGTTCCGATTATTACAAGTGTAAAAATACATATGAAGATATTACTGATTAAAAAGTGGATGATCCAGTTGCTCATTCAAAACCTCCTATTTCTGATGTTTTGATAATAAATGGCGTAAGTTATCAATTTCTGTTGAAGAGAGCTTATCGTCTTCAAGGTAAGAAGCCAGCATAGAAGAAAGATTTCCATTATAATATCGCTTTAAAAAAGAATTGCTTTCCTGGCGTATATATTCATCTTCTTGGACTAATGGAGTATAGACAAATACCCGGCTTTGTTTTTCGCAGGAAAGAGCTTTTTTGGAAACAAGTCTCTTGATAAGAGTTTGAATTGTTTTTGGACTCCAGCTGGTAGTTAGAGTAAGTTTTTCTGTAATTTCATTTGTATTGATGGGAGCATATTTCCATACAATTTTCATAACTTCAAATTCGGCTTCTGAAATCTGGGGTAGTGACATAATAAAATCCTCCTGCTAAATCCTACATATGTAATAAATATATTATATTACTTGTAGAAGAAAAAAGTCAAATGGCAGATGATATATAGAATATAAAATTAATAATGTAGAGGCAATAAAGGTGAAAAAGATAGAAATTATTGAGAGAATCACAGATGCTAATGGAAGCATAAGTGAAAACATATTGACTAGCTGGGAACATAAAAACCAATTCATACCGGAAATTATAAGGTTTGGAGAATTAAAAATATATCTACAGGAACGAATTGTTAAAAAGAATGATAGTGATGTTCATCTTTCAAAATATGAATATGATATTTTACTTTTTTTAGCGAAAAGTCCAGGTAGAATATTTGGAAAAGAAATGGTTTATGATCTGGTATGGAATGAACCTTATTCCGGTGATTATAATGTGGTTATGCGACATATCTGCAATATCAGAGAAAAAATAGAAGATGATCCTGGACAACCATTATATATACAAACAGTACGAGGTGTAGGATATCGGTTTAATGGGAATTTAGGCAGCGAGTGAAATCGCTGCCTATTATTATGGTTTTACAAAGAAGGGAGTTGGTTATGAGAAGATCTTTGTATTTCAGGAGCATCCTGTTTGAGATATTTGGACAGGTTTTGATGTATCAATTCCAACTCTTTTATTTCTTGCTTAAAAGAAACGTATTGAGTATTTAGAGATTCTTTTCTGGAAATAAGATCTGCAATTTGCTCTTGCAACTTATTGGAATTAAGATGTTTCAGGTTTATACCATTTTTGAATATTACGGTGCGGCAGAGCCGCCAGTCCGGTGTGGCGAGAGCCACCTGTCC
>NZ_JAAIUN010000114.1:0-370 GCF_013317245.1 Blautia sp. MSK.20.85 | reverse complement strand
ATTAGCTGTAGCTAATAGAATTGAATACTGTTTCAGCTAATTTATGTTTGCAGGTTTGGGAGAGATTGTTTCTTTTCCCGCCTTTTCTCTGATTTACATTCCCAAATAAGGGGTGACAACAGAGCGGAACCCAAATGTTAGCTGGACTTCCTAAAACCCATGTTTGCAAACCGGTGATTTTGATTAGCTGTCAGCTAACAAAAATCGGATTGCGTTAGCTGGAAATTGATCATTTTGAATGGAATTTCATCTCACGAACGTGATTAGAAAATAACAAAAGCGTTCGTTGTCAGCTAATCCAGCTAACATTTTCGAACGCTTTGAAGCCCGTCGCCAAGAGGATTTGAACCTCCGACCCCTCGCTTAGGAG